>OMJF01000148.1 GCA_900299285.1 Anabaena sp. 54
GACATTTGATTTTAAATATGTTATCCTTATCTTGATAAGGAAGAACTATCTGAATACAAATAATAGAAACTCATACAATTAGAAATTTGGATTTTTCCGGTTTTAGAAAAAAATCAGGTTGACATTTGATTTTAAATATGTTATCCTTATCTTGATAAGGAAGAACTATCTTGCTATAAATAGGAGATAATATAGTAGTTATAATTTAGCCTTAACAAACTGGCTTTAACAGGAACTGATTAAGCGTTATATAAAATATAATTGCATACTAACATGGGATTGGTGCGGATCGAACGCACGGCCTAGCGCTTAGGAGGCGCTCGCTCTATCCAACTGAGCTACAACCCCAAGGATAAGACAAATAATATCATAGCAGCATTTTCATTGAGACTGCCAATAGTTATCCCAATCACCACCACCAATTTCTAAACCACACAGATTACTACTTGCATTCAGGATAACCTGAGATTTGCTGCCATTAACTTCTCGCAATTCTAAGTTTAGCTCTCCTTGCATGGTATCTCGACAACAGAAAGTTAAACCATTATTTGTCGGAGCGCGGAGGGGAGTACCTGGTAATTGGGTAGTTCCGGTCAGTGTAACCTCATAATTTAGATTTTTGGCTTGCATTTGCCATCTACCCCAGGGCTGAATTTGCCATTTTACCTCTGAATTCCAGGGGACAAATTCATAAAATTTACCTTGGTAGTGAATACCAATCATAGCAACTGATTCCATCCACCATAATACACCACGTTTGCCCCCACCAGCAGTTAAAGCTAAATCGGGTTGATTAATGAAAGAATTGCAATTTAGCCAAAACCATTTTTGGGGAAAAGCACCGCCCCAGTTTTTTTCTGCGTATGCTGGCGCATTTGTAAAATTATATATTTTACCATGCCAGTCTATCCAACCACTAGCTAAACCATGAGCCATTAAAATTTGCCACCCAGGTTCAAATATCTGCGAAAATGATAACCAACCCGCTGTTGATTGCTGAAAACTATTTTGATTCCCCCAACCATATATAGGTTTAATTGTATACTCCCATTGGCAATAATTACCAGTGGCAGGATCTGTAATTATGCCTTGATTTAAAGTAGCTGTGGCTTGATAGCCTTCAGAAATATGCTGTGTAAATTCACTGGGAATGAGATATAGCGGGGAAACTTGTAAGTTAGTTTTTCCCCAATGTCCTAATCCTAATATATCCCGACTCGCCCAAAATTTATTCACATCGGGAAAAGTGCGACAGAGGTACTCATCATTTATGCCCAGAATTTGGGCTGCACCGCCACTGTAAGGCTGATTACCCTGGGGGTCTTCGATGGAGTACATGAAGGCGATAGTTTGCCTAATTTCTGGTATTGTGACGCGGTAATACCAGCCTTCAAAAAAGCGGCGATTACTACCATCCCAATGATAGCCGCTGTGGGGAGTTTGGGTGCAATTGAGGAGGTTTGTGGGAATACTGAGCATAGATGTTGTTATTTTGCTGATTTTTGAGTATGGACAACGCGGAGACTTTGGATTAATATCATTAAAGAAGCGATCGCCATTAATAGCCCCCAAAACCAATAAGGTAAAAACAAATACTGCTGCATTTGTCCTGTATCTGATAATCCTAAAGGTCCTGCGGTATAACTGAATAAATAATCAAGTTGATGATAGGTACTTACACAAGCTTGCACACCTAGAAATTGAATCGCAAACCCTTGTACCCAAAGAGGTGTTTTTAAGGCGATTCCTAAGATCATAAAACCTAATAAAGGAATTGCGACAAAACCAAACCAAGAACGCACCCAAATTAATGTAGACAGGAGTAAAAACCCGCCTAAAATTTTTAAACTCAAAGAAGTGGTTTTCAAACTACCAGAAGCGAGAATTAGACCTGCACCAGCAAGAGGTGGCCCCATTGGACCAGCAGCAGCGACCAAGCCGATACCAAGATATCCCCATCTGTTACTTAAAGTATAATGAGCTACACCAGAACCGTTGCCAAAAATTTCTAATTTTTGAAACTGTCCCCCTAAAATCAAGGCCATTAAACCGTGACCCATTTCATGAAACCAAGTTGCTAAAATAGAAAATGGGTATAAAATATAATTACCCATAGGTATTTGCCACAAAAATGCTGTGACTATACCCGCTGCAATTAACCAAGTTAAGCCCATTTTTTCTACTTCTGTGGAAGTAAATAGACGGTTGAAATTTTTACTGGGTTCTCTCATTATTGACTATCCTGCAAGTAATTACACGAATTAGCTGAGTATTCTTGAATATATCCTAATTCACTTCCAGAAAAAGTAGGAAAATTCCTATGGCAAAAACGGTTCTCGCTCTAACAAGTAATGTCAAATAATGTTGGTATCAATACCTTGAGTAAAGCGATTCTTAGGTCGCGCTTCGCTATCGCTCTGCCAAAATCTGAGTATCTCAACAACACAGTATTTTAAGTTACTTTTCTTCTGTGTCTAAATAGCTGTCAATTACAGTCATAATATTGACACCTGTTAATTTAATATAATCATCCATATATTTTGGCATTGGTGTAAATGTTTCCTGATTTTCTGAATAATCAGGAAGCCAAAATTCACTTTTTATATCTAATTCTTTCAATGGGTTGTTAGTTTTTTCAAGATGTTTTTGTAGTAAATGTTCATAAACAAATTGTTTTCTAACACTTCTACTTTTGATTTCTTCTATATTATCTGTATTTGTGTAATAGCCAGATATAAAGTATTTTACGTCAAGAATAGTAAATTGACCTAGAATAACTTTCAGAAATTCTTTAAATAATTTTTCTAAGTTTTCTCTACCTCCAGATTGGCTTAATAATGAAACTGTAAAAACTTGATAAGGTTGCAGATATTTTTCATAAAAATCTTGAAAACATAAAAATCTATTGCTTATAGCTACCACAAAAATATGATTTAAGCTGGACATCAATTGTATTTCTTTGTGAAGTAAGTCATTAGGCATTTTTGATAAATCCAGATCCCAGTCCCAATAAGAATAAAATTTATTTGGTAGAGAAGTAACTGTAATATAATGATTATTATAGGGAAATATTTTTTTTAATTCATCAAAAGTGTGATATCCTCCAGGTTGCTGTAAATAAGCTATTTTTATATTTCCACGATATTTATTATCAAGATTCTTACAAAAGAATTCAGTGTAATAATAAATGTTTTGTTTATATACTTTATCCCAATGTCTTCCTTGCGTAAGTTGATATGATATAGAAGGTTTATTTTGTTTTATCAAGTCTGAAACAATAACTGCATCAGGGAATATATTAGTATCATTAACTCTAAATATTCCTGAAATATCAATAATTTTATTACAATTATTCCATTCATTTAAAATTTTATCAGATATAAATTGTTTATCCAGATAAAGAATAAAAGCAGGATCTACCGTTTTAACTAAATAGCTTAAACACATTGACTCCCAGATAGTATTAAAATTACTAAATCCCCAAACTTTACCTTGAATAGAAGTATCTAATTCTCCAAACAAAAATTTATAAATAGCTTCGTAAAAATCCCAATAATCACTATCTTTAATCGGAGTATAATGATCAATTAATTCTAAAGCATCTTTTAATTCATTAATAACTTGCAGATAATATTTTTCATTAAATAAGCTATATTCATAACCTAAATATTTCTCTTTAAACCTTTCTGCTAAAGAGTTGATTTGAGGATTTACTTCTTGTTTTAATTGTTCCTTGATTTCAGTCAAAATATAACAATACATAGCAACTATATCAGTTGCATCAAAATGTATTTCTTTGCGGGGTAAAGTCATAGCATCAATATAAATTGCATTGTTATTTAGAAAAACAGCTTTGTTTAAATAACGGTGTAATTTACTGTAGTCTATTCTTTCTGATTTTCCTAACCTGCTAACAAGTGCGAGTATTTTTAATTCGTCATAAGCATCTAATATGCTTCCCAGTGCATCAATTTTAGAATAAAAAATGTTTTTGCTATCGTTATCAGATGTAATTTCTGAACCAGTATCATCTTCAACAACTCCATCACGATCATCCGCTTTGGTAACAACTCTTGTTTGAAAATGTCCTTTATCAATACAGATTTGTTTAAAAACGTTCAACACTCGATAAAGACGAAAGAATAAATCTCGCTTGCTGTCAAATGTGTTTAATAAACTGTCAGATTGAGAAAAACCTTTAGGTATATAAAAGATAGGTTTTAATCCTTCTTTTTGTATTCCTACAAAAGAATATTTAGTATTAACTTTGATCTCTAATTCTGCAAAATTTATCATCTTTATTATATATAAATTATTAATTCAAATAGATAAACTATATCAGTATAATTTTGTCAATAAAAACATCATATAAATTTACAAAATCAGCATAGGTAATTAATTTAACTCCTAGTAATTCCTCCAAAGGTCTTTTATCTTTAGCAAAAACACTATCCCACAGATAAAACATGAGATTATTTTTAATTGCTGCTTCTGTAATTTGCTTATTTTTATCAGCTTTCAAAAACCACCAACCAATCTGTTTATCTTCTATTCTTCTGATAGAACCATTTTTAGATTTTATAAATTCATTGAGTGTGATAACTAAATCACACCAATAATATTCCTTTACACCTATAACTACTACAATACTTTTCACTTTTTCAGGAATATCCTCATAAATTTTACTATTATTTACATCTATATATTCCCAATCCCAACGGCGTTTAAATGCACTATCGAGATAATAGATAGATTCATCTGATGTATTGATTGTAGCAATGATAGAGAGATTACTGGGAATAGTAATACTGGCATTTTTTAGATTTTCTAGAACTCTTAACCCATCTTTATTATTTGTCTGTTTGAGTTCTTTTTCTGTCAAGTCGCAAAATATATCAAAATTAGTTCCGTTAATTTGTATATTTTGATTAGTAATTACAGTTTGATACCCCATTGATCTCAGAAGACCAACAATTTCAAGTTCTGATAAATTAACTTCATAAGTTGACCAATAATCATCTTCTCTATCTAATAACTGAAAAATTGATCCAAATATAGCAGCAGCATTACCTCTATTTAATTCATCTATAACTAAAAGAACATTTTTATTAGTACCATCAATTATTTTTTTGTATGCTAAACCTAAAGCACGTAAAAAATGACCTTCATAAAATTTATATATTACCGAACTACTTCCATCAGTTTGAGGTAAAAGTTTTCCTACAAAATCTGAATAGGTATACTCTGGATGAAATACTGTTTTAATAGTATTTTTTAAAGATTTAGTTTGTTCATTCCATTCTATATCTAGTTCTTGTTGTGCAATTTCACGAACTTTATAGCTTTTTCCTGTTCCTGGACTTCCAAAAAGAATCTTCTGAATTGGTGGCATTTGCTAACCTCGAATATTTCACTTCTAAATTAATTTATACCATAAAATTAGCCTACACAGGTAGGCTTTGTCTGTATAGCCCCAGATTTCTAATCTGAGGACTATATAAAAAAACACATTGAACAATATATCCTAAACTTCCTCACTACTCAATCTTTGTAATAATTCTTCACGGGATAAATTACCCAAAAAAAGAAGTAACTGAGTTGGTGTTAATTGAGCCAAAAAGTGAGATACTGGAAAAAAAATCATTAGACATTTCCGATAATTAATGTAGAGACGTTCTATAGAACGTCTCTACAAGGGTTCTAGGAAACGTAAACTTAATTTTCGGACAAGTCTATTTCCCTTATTCACATAACAACAAATGGAAAAAGTACAATTGTTCGGTATGCCTGCTGAGAAAGGACGATGGCTACTGATACCTCTAAGTATAACTATCCTACTGTGCTTGGGTACAGTTTATTCTTGGAGTATTTTTAGAAAACCTTTAGAAAAACTTCTCAATGTGGGTGCAACTGATAGCCTGTTGCCATTTACTGTGCTGTTGGTTGTCTTCGCAATTTTAATGCCCATCACTGGCTTTTATATCAATCGTTTTGATACTCGTCTGATTACAGGTGTTGGTGGGTTAATTACGGCATTAGGTTATATTCTCTCTAGTTTGGGTGGCAATATTCCCACACTAACTATTACCTATGGTGTAATTGCTGGTATGGGTGTGGGTATCGCTTACGGTGTACCGTTGGCTGTGGTAGCTAAGTGGTTTCCCGATAAAAAAGGTTTGGCTGTTGGTGCTACTGTGATTGGGTTTGGTTTGTCACCTTTAATTACTGCACCTTTGGCAAAGTTTCTCATAGATGCTTTTGGAGTTCGGCAAACTTTTGTAATTTTAGGTATTGCTTTTGCAGCTATTATTACCGCTATTTCTACTATCCTCACAACTCCTCCCCAAGGTTGGCAACCGCAAGAATGGACTCCACCTGTAGCTATTCAAGCAAATTCCTATACTAAAACTTCAGGATCAATTCTTCAGACTTCCAGTTTTTATGGCTTGTGGTTTTGTTATACCATTGGTTCTTTTGCCGGACTGGCAGCCATTGGTATTTCTAGTCCTCTAGCACAGGAAATTATTAAATTAGACGCAGCAACAGCCGCAAATACAGTCTCTCTGTTCGCTGTCTTTAATGGTGCAGGGCGGTTATTTTTTGGGTGGTTCACAGACAAATTTACGCCAAAATTGGGAGCAATTGTTTCCTTTGTTTTCATTTTGATTGCCTCGATTATGATGCTGAGTGCTGGAAAGGGAAGTGTACTCACTTATATAGTCGCTTTTTCGCTATTTTACTTGGCTTTAGGGGGTTGGTTAGCGATCGCTCCTACTTCCACTTTAATCATATTTCAACCCCAAGACTACGCCAAAAATTACGGTATTGTCTTCACTGCTTACGGTATGGGGGCTTTGGGTGGAACTTTATTAGCTGGCAAAATTAGGGACATTTTCGGTAGTTACACTAATTTCTTTTATCCAACTGCGGGATTAGCAATTGTGGGAATTATCTTGGCTGTATTCACGCTGAAACGCACCTCTACCAATGCCGATTTAGTAACATAATTTGTTCGTTTTCGACATCCCCTCTTGGCTTGTGTTTTCCACAATTTATATTGGGAAAGTACCCACTTCAACTCCCTATATCAGTTTATTACAAATAACCCATAATTAGATTTTAGATCCCCGACTTCTTCAAGAAATCTGGGGTCTTGTTGTTTGATAAATCTCCTCAAACTTCCTCATTCCTCAATCTTTGTAACAACTCCTCACGGGATAAATTACCCAAAGAAAGAAGTAACTGAGTACGTTCAGAAATAGGAATATTAGCAATCTTTTCCACCAAACTAGATAACTCAGCATCTAAACTACCAAAACGCCCTTTCAGAAGAGAAGTTATCAAAGAAAGTTGTCCTTCCTGTTTTCCTTCTTGCTTCCAGTCTTCTATTTGTTGTAAATAAGCCGGTGATAAGTTCATAATTACTTCCTCCTCTTCTCTACTTAAATTATCTCTCAATTCTAAAAATATTTCCAGGGTCAGTCTTGAAGCTATATGAATCATATCTTGACACAGAATTATGAAGAGTTCCCGGCAGAGCAAGCTTATCATTTGCATCAATACTACCCTTAATGATCTCACATTTAAGAGGGAAAAGATTTTCACCTGGAACTAAAATGACCTTATTATTTGTTTCTGCAAAAGACGTTATATAGGTAATGCAGTCAGAATAACTAGCGCACATCCTTGGAATATCAATTGATGAATTTTCATTAATTTCTTCTCCATTTTGATAAGGCTTTTAGATTTATTTTGATTCCTAAAACCTTAGTTTTAGATCCCCGAATTCTTCAAGAAATAGGGGATCTGGTTGTTCAGTAATTAACCTTGCGCTACAGGTTCTTTAGCCAAAAACTTCTCCAACTCAGTCAAAGCATCAGCATCAACCTTAGTCTGCATTGGACAGAACTTAGGTCCACACATTGAACAAAACTCAGCAGTTTTATAGATATCTGCTGGTAAGGTTTCGTCGTGATATTCCTTCGCTCTTTCGGGGTCTAAAGACAACTCAAATTGACGATTCCAGTCGAAATTATAGCGAGCTTTAGAAAGTTCATCATCCCTATCTCTAGCACCTGGCCGATGTCTCGCAATATCCGCAGCATGAGCCGCAATTTTATACGCAATTAACCCATTCCGTACATCTTCAGCATCAGGTAAACCTAAATGTTCTTTAGGTGTCACATAACACAACATCGCTGTACCGTACCAGCCCGCCATAGCAGCCCCAATAGCTGACGTAATATGGTCATAACCAGGAGCAATATCTGTAACCAAAGGACCAAGAACATAGAAAGGTGCTTCTGAACACTCTTCCATTTGTTTGCGGACATTGAACTCAATTTGATCCATAGGAACGTGACCTGGACCTTCTACCATCACTTGCACATCATGTTCCCAAGCTTTACGGGTGAGATTTCCCAGAGTTTTTAGTTCCGCCAACTGGGCTTCATCGGACGCATCATGGGTACATCCTGGGCGCAGGGAGTCGCCTAAACTGAAAGAAACATCATATTTCTTAAAAATCTCAATGATGTCGTTAAAATGGGTATAGAGCGGGTTTTGTTTATGGTGATGTAACATCCACCGCGCCAAAATTCCGCCACCGCGAGAAACAATACCAGTAATTCTGTTTCTGACTAAAGGTAAATGTTCAATTAAAATCCCCGCGTGGATAGTTTGATAATCTACCCCTTGTTGGGCGTGTTTTTCAATAATGTGTAGAAAGTCATCAGCAGTGAGATTTTCAATTGTTCCGTGAACACTTTCTAAAGCTTGGTAAACTGGAACAGTCCCAATGGGAACAGGAGAAGCCTGGATAATTGCGGTACGAATTTCGTCTAAATTACCACCACCTGTAGACAAATCCATCACCGTATCAGCGCCATATTTTACCGACAAATTAAGTTTATCAACCTCTTCCTGCAAATTGGAAGAATTAGGAGAAGCACCGATATTAGCGTTAACTTTACACTTAGAAGCGATACCAATCGCCATCGGTTCTAAATTTGTGTGATTAATATTTGCAGGGATAATCATCCGTCCCCTTGCTACTTCAGCGCGGATAAGTTCAGGCGGCAGATTTTCCCGCTTGGCTACGTATTGCATTTCTTCAGTGATTACACCCCGACGAGCGTAGTGCATTTGCGATACGTTGTCTTGTCCACGTCTCTTAGCTACCCATTCTGTACGCATATCCAAATTCCTCAATAAACAGCTTCCCTCCGCTGGTATTATCCAGACTCAGGTGTTAAGGGTTTGATCTCAGCTTAGTTTCCCAAGCACCCCTAGCATGATGTAGATTGTAGCATTTTCGTGATCTTTGGGGGGAGGGTGATGATAAATCCTAAGTTAGTTACACAAATTAGCGATGAATACGAACCACTCCAGGCACAGAGGACACGGAGGTAAGAGATTTGGGAGCGCTTCGTTGATTCCCCCACAACTCCTTTGCAACCCAAATATCATATAAACCGTTTTTTGTGGATTTTTGCAACTCTTAATCATTTATCCACCCATTTTTGGGCTAGATATTGCTACACTGAATCTCATACAAAATCATAATTGTTGTCGTCTGCACCTTGTGAGAGCATAAGAATCAGCTTTCTGGTGTAATCAAGAAAAGAAAGATAAAAGAGCAAATCAAAACATGGTAGACTCTCTCAAAAAACCAAGCTTTGACGAAATCCGTCCCGGAGTTAAATCCCCTGCGAAGGAAACCCTTTTAACACCAAGATTTTACACGACTGATTTCGATGAAATGGCGCGGATGGATATTTCTGTCAATGAAGACGAATTACAAGCTATTTTGGCAGAATTTCGCGTTGACTACAACCGTCATCACTTTGTTAGAGATGCTCAATTTGAACAATCATGGGATCACATTGACGGTGAAACTCGTCAACTGTTCATTGAGTTTCTGGAACGTTCTTGTACAGCGGAGTTTTCTGGATTCCTGTTATATAAGGAACTCGGCCGTCGCTTAAAGGATAAAAGCCCTCTTTTGGCTGAGTGCTTTAACTTGATGTCACGGGATGAAGCCCGTCATGCTGGGTTTTTGAACAAAGCTATGTCGGACTTTAATCTTTCTCTAGATTTAGGGTTTTTGACTAAGAGCCGCAGTTATACGTTCTTTAAGCCCAAATTCATCTTTTATGCTACCTATCTTTCTGAAAAGATCGGTTATTGGCGTTATATCACTATTTATCGTCATTTAGAATCCCATCCTGAAGATCGGATCTATCCAATTTTCCGTTTCTTTGAAAACTGGTGTCAAGATGAAAACCGTCACGGGGATTTCTTTGATGCCATAATGAGAGCGCAACCCCAAATGTTGAATGACTGGAGAGCAAAACTATGGAGTCGCTTTTTCCTGTTGTCAGTATTTGCAACTATGTATCTCAATGATATCCAACGCCAGGATTTTTATGCTTCTTTGGGCTTAGATGCGCGAGAGTATGATATTCATGTAATTAAGAAGACCAATGAAACCGCCGGTAGAGTCTTCCCTGTAATGTTGGATGTTGATAACCCAGCATTTTATGAACGTTTAGATGTTTGCGTCCAGAATAATGAAAAATTGGCAGCAATTTCTAACTCTAATAGTCCTAAATTCCTGCAATTCTTCCAAAAACTTCCAATTTATGTGTCCCATGGTTGGCAGTTATTACAATTATATCTGATGAAGCCCATTGATGCGGCTTCTGCCCACGGTCAAGCTCGTTAATTTGACCCTAATTTTCTTTAAATGTGGTTTTGTTTTCAACAGAGCCACATTTTTATTTTTGATAATCTGATTAATTTTGTTTCGCGCCATCTCTTTTAGAGATACCATAGGGTAGACGCTAAGGAGCAAAGACCCAAAGGTAAGAGATTACAAGACAGCAATTCGATATCTAAATCTGTGATATTATTGCTAATAATTATTTCCCCATTTTGCGTTTGAGTTTTTCTAATTCATCTTCGGTTTCCCAACGGCGAAATTTATCTTCTAATTCATCAAAATTACTTTGAGAATTACTAGCAGTATTCCAACCATAATTTTCTAATTTTTGCTGGGTTTGTGCTTTGGTTCTGGCTGTTTGCATTTCTGCTGCTTTATTTTGTACCTCTTGGCGACGTTTTTGAATTTTCCCAAGTAGTTCTTGGGACTGGTTAATGCGTTCTTTTAAGCCTTGCATATGTCCCCACATTTGATTTCCTTCCCTCAATAATGCAGCTTCTCGCTGTTGGGCTGGAGTGATTAGATCTTGTCTACCCGCAGCTTGGGCTTTTTGAATACGGATATGCCATTTTTGAATTTCTTGGGCTGTGGAAAGAATTTCATCTTGCGATCGCTTCTCTTGTAATTGTAACTCAGAAATTAACTTTAATGTGTCTTCTTCCTGTTCTCGCAGTTGTTCTAAAAGTGCTTCTAATTCTAAATGAGGGTTATTCCGCAAAAATTCTTCTAGACGACTTTCTAAAAAGCGACTTAAATCATCAAATAAACTCATTGTTAAAGCTCCAAATCTCAAATATATATCTATTTTATCAGCAAATTACCAATTAGTTAAATTGGTGTGGTCCAATATTTAATTCCTTGGATGATTTTTTGTTGTAATCCAAATTTTGGTAAGTCTTCCTCTCTCCAACCTAAATATGTCCAATGGGGAAGATCATTAACTACTGTTTGAAACCAGCCATTTTCATTTAAAATCTGTTTTTGAGACGCTGTTAATATTTGTAAATCAATTGCTAATCCCCACAAATGTTGTGATGTCCCCGGAGGTGCAACTAAACCAAGAATTTTTGTCTCTTTTCCAGCTTTTACTTGGGTTAATGTTTCTTTATTCGCGTATTTATTCCAAAATCTTAAATTGGTGGCAAAATTACGCAAACAATCCCCAGCATAACCAGATTTTAGAGGAATATCTTCTAACTCTTTGGCTTTATTTAACGCTGCTGCTGCTGTTTTTTGTAAATAACATTCTTCTGTCCCATTTACTAGAGCTATACTGATTTTATCCTGAAAAGATTGGGTTTCTATTTCATTATCTAAAATGACTTTTTCTGGTAATTTAATTCCTGATTCTTGATTAATAAATACTGTTCCATAGGAACGTAGTAAGGTATATTCAAATGTATCAATCTCAGGAACTTTGAGAATTTTATTGGCAATTGTTGTTAAAAAACGTTGTTGAGCATCTAATTCCTGAGCAGGAATAAATGGCACGTTTACATCTATTTTTGGCTGCTGACAGTTTCCATTAAATTTACTTACGCATTCTTTGACAATTTCACGATTTGATGTTAACTGACTTTGGGAAATTTTGTGAGCAAAGACTAAGGTAACACTGACACAAATAATTATAGTAACAAATGCTGCTATTTTCAGAATTAGTCTCATGAAAATATTACTTTTTTTGAAAATTTCGATTTCATCATATCTTAAATACCCGAATTATTAAAGAAGTACCGGATATTTTAACCAGTCGGGAATCTTGTTTTTTGTTTTTTGTAAATTAAGATCACATTTTGTGTGTATAATGCTAGAATCAGGTCTATTTTTTAGTTCATCAATTATAATAAAAAAAATTGATACTTAATACATCTCGGTAAAATAATGAATTTAAAAAACTCCCGACTGCAAACTTTAGTTATTTATGCTATACTAACGGCGATCGCTTTAGTCATGCTCTTTCCCATGTTATGGCTAATTAGCACATCACTGAAGTCACCAACGGAAAATATTTGGCAATCACCACCCGAATTATTACCTAGTCAACCTACCTTAGAAAATTTCTCTCAAGTCTGGCAATCTCTACCTTTTGCCACTTATTTATATAATAGTATCCTAGTATCAGTATTAACTGTCGGTTTAAATTTGTTGTTTTGTTCCTTAGCGGCTTATCCCTTAGCTAGACTATCATTTGTGGGCAGAAACGGAATTTTCATTGCTATTGTGGCCACAATTATGATTCCCTTCCAAATTGTTATGATTCCTTTATATATTCTGACAGTACAATTAGGGTTGAGAAATAGTTATCTAGGGGTAATTTTCCCAAGTTTAGCCTCTGCTTTTGGTATATTTTTATTACGTCAAGCCCTGATAACTGTACCCAAGGAAATTGAAGAAGCTGCTCGTTTGGATGGTACTTCTGAGTTAGGATTATGGTGGTATGTAATGCTACCCGCTATCCGTCCAGCACTAATTACTCTGGCTATTTTTGTCTTTATTGGCGCTTGGAGTGACTTTTTGTGGCCTTTAATTGTGATTCAAGATGAAAGTTTATACACTTTACCCCTGGGAGTTGCTAAGTTAGCGGGGACTTTTTCTTTAGACTGGCGTTTGGTGGCTGCTGGTTCAGTAATTTCTATTACTCCAGTATTAATATTATTTCTGTTCTTACAAAAGTACATTGTCCCTACGGATACCGCTAGTGGTGTTAAGGGTTAATTAATATTTAGATATTAGAGGGTGTTTTTCAAGTCAATGGCCAATTCTCGTTTACAATTATTAGTTTTAAGCAATGGTCATGGAGAAGATATCATTGCTGTACGGATTATCCAAGCTTTACAAACATTATCTTCCCCACCAGATATTTTTGTTTTACCAATAGTGGGTGAAGGACACGCTTATCAAAAAATCAACGTACCCATAATCGGTAAGGTACAAAATATGCCTTCTGGTGGTTTTGTTTATATGGATAGAAAAGAACTAATGCGTGATTTGGACGGTGGTTTGATCCAGTTAACCTGGAATCAAATCAAATCTGTACGCCGTTGGGTGAAGCTACAAACAAGCTTAGGGAATCAAAATGCTATTTTAGCTGTGGGGGATATTGTCCCCCTGTTATTCGCGGCTATAAGTGGTGCTAATTACGCTTTTGTGGGTACGGCTAAATCAGAATATTATGTGCGTGATGAAGCGGGTTTATTACCACGAAAATCAAAATCCGCAAAGTGGGAAAATTTTTCTGGTTCAATTTACCATCCTTGGGAAAGGTGGTTAATGAGTCGCAGTCGTTGTCAGGCTGTGTTTCCTAGAGATTCTCTGACGACGAAAATATTAAAAAAGTGGTCAATTCCGGCTGTAGATGCAGGAAATCCGATGATGGATGGATTAAAGACCAATTTCAATTTTAGCAGCCCAGGGTTTGATCGTGGTAATGCTGAACACAAAGAACAAATTCGTCCTTTGATTGTCACTCTGTTGCCCGGTTCTCGCGCGCCGGAAGCTTATAATAATTGGGAAATAATCATGGTTTCTGTGTCTACCTTGGTTGCCAGTTTACAACAACCAGATTCTTTATTCTCTGGCGCTAGGACAATGATTTTTTTAGGGGCGATCGCTCCTGGTTTAGATTGTGGTATTTTATCTCAAAGTTTACTTATGCAAGGTTGGCGACTTTGTGATCAATCTCCTTTACAAATTCCTGACCCGGCCAGCTTGACGTTTAAACAAAAAAATGCTTATTTAATTTTGACACAAGCAGCCTATAATGAGTGTTTACATTGGGGTGATTTGGCTATAGCTATGGCGGGGACTGCAACGGAACAATTCATTGGTTTAGGAAAACCGGCGATTGCTATTCCAGGTGATGGTCCCCAATATAACGCCGCTTTTGCAGAAGCCCAAAGTCGGCTGTTAGGAATATCCTTAATTTTAGTCAATCAACCATCACAGGTATTACCAGCCATTCAGTCTCTACTGAAAAATCCTGATCTTTTACATGACATTGCTAAAAACGGGTTACAGCGAATGGGACTTGCGGGTGCAGCACAAAGGATTGCAGAATATTTACAGGAAAGATTGGTAATGGGTTTGAAACTGTAATAACTACTGACTGATTAAGCTACTAAGCCAGAACGTAAAGCCCGAACTGCTGCTTGGGTACGATCATCAGCACAGAGTTTGTTTAAAATATTGCGAACATGAGTTTTTACCGTTCCTACGGTAATATATAATTTTTCGGCAATTTGTCCATTACTGCAACCACCCACAATCAATTCTAAAATTTCCAGTTCCCGTTGGGTGAGGGGGTAGGTTTCTAAAACTTGTTCATATTCTGTTTCTAAAGCCTCGATTTTGACAGTTTTCGGCTTATCGGATGATTGATTGTCACCAGAGCCACCCTGACGTACTTTTCTTAATACCACATTAGCGATCGCCGGGTCAATCCAAGAGTTACCACGGAAAGTAACTTGTACCGCTTCAGTAAATTTATTAATACTTGTTTCCTTCATATAATAAGAATCTGCTCCCGCTGCGAAAGCCGCCAAAACAGCATCTTCTGTATTATCCATGGTCAAGATCAGAACTTTTGTCTGTAATTGTCCTGTTTCAGCCTGATAACGTCTAAATTTGCGTGTCAATTCAATTCCGTCCATATCAGGTAAACCAATATCTATCACAGCTACATCTGGTTTCACCGTTTCTAAAAGTTTTAAGCCAACAGTCGCATTAGCCGCCTCACCAATCACTTTAAAGCCGTTATGTGACTGCAATTCAGTTCTGAGTCCCATACGGGTTAAATCATGATCTTCAATTAATAGAATACTAATTTCATTCATTGTTACACCCATGATAATCGGTTTGCTTCCCTGTAGTATCAGGAGACAGGAGACAGGAGGTGGAAGGTAAAAAGCTTGTTTCCTGAGATTTTGAACCTTTGTATTAAGTAACTATTTTTGCACAGAAACACTAATCAAAACTATTTCTCAGATCAAAATTTTATCTAACTTATCTTAGTCACCCAGACTTAGGATAGATGATTCTGTTACCAATGAACATCTACCAGTAGAAATAATAAATGGCCGATTTTTGCAGTTAATATTAGTTAATATGGATAATTAAGTTAACCCAGTATAGTATAAATGTTCTTATTACCAGTTAACATCTATCTAGAGGAATAATAAATTGCCAATATTTGCAGTTCAAGAGATGTAAAAATCTAGCTAAAGATATATAGATATTTATCCTAAAACAAATGAAATTATTGAGACAAATCCGAAAAATTACAGTTTAAGGATGATTGCTAAATTTGCAATTGACTAAATATAGGATTTTATCAGTAGGGGGGTAATAAAGTGTATACGGTAGAACTATGGGCTGTGGACTTTCCTAGCCTGAGCGGTTTCCGTCAAGGATAAATAAAACTGAGATCTGCAAAGACTTTTAACCTAAGTGCTATCAAAATCTATACAAATTAGGGGAGTGATTTTTATTGAGACATATTACTTGCATAAGTAATATTACTGATGTTGATGGTACACAATGTTTCCATACAATTCTCACTAATGGGTGAAGACAGTTAACGAATTGCTAATTTACAATGTTTTCAACTAGATAAAGTATTTGATTTTACTACAGTGAAAATAAAAACCGATGGAAGAAACGCTAAAAATTTTAGTTGTAGAAGAGAATGAAGTAGAGCGTGTGCTATTAAATTTAGCCTTGAGAGAAACAGGAATGACTATAGAACTTGATGAAGTCAAAGACAGCCATCAAACGCTCTCGGCTTTGATCAATAATCACTATGATTGCATATTTCTTGACTATCATTTACGAAATCAAAATTGCTTAACATTAATTCACAAAATAAATTCCTCAGCCGTCAAAGTTCCCTTAGTAATTTTGATCAATTCAGGAAATGAAGCAATAGGTGGAGAGTGTATAAAAGCTGGCGCTAGTGAATATTTGATCAAGTCTACATTATCTTCAGAAACCATAGCCCAAATTTTACGAAGTGCAATTCGTATCCACCGCATCAAAATGCAGTTAGATATAGCAAATCAACAACTTAAAAAAAGTCATGAACAGCTAATTATCAAGGATAAAGAATTAGCAACAAAACAGGAACATATTGAGCAACAAAAAATCGCACTTTTGGAAATATCAAAATTAAAATCATTCTTTTTAGCCAGCATATCCCATGAATTGCGAACCCCAATGAATGCGATTATTGGATTTTCTCAAATTCTATTACGTCCCAAATTTGGGAATTTAACAAATCAGCAAATGGACATGGTAGAACGCATCCTCAACAATGGTAAAAAATTACTAATGTTGGTGGATGAAATTCTCGACTTTTCCCACATAGAAGCCGGTAAATTAGAACTCAAGCCAGAAATATTCGATTTATCAGAAGTTGTTAGTAATACAGTCAAAGAAATTCGTTCTTTAGCTGAAGCCAAAAATTTATCCTTGCTAGTCAAAGGAGATATAAACAATAAATTAGTATTTAATGATGCAGTAAGATTACGGCAAATTTTAATGAATTTGTTGTCTAATGCCATTAAGTTTACAGAATCTGGAAATATTTTTGTAGAAATCAAAGAAATACATCAAAATAGAGTTACAATTGCTGTACAAGATACAGGAATTGGTATTGCTAATCAGGATTTTAAAAATATTTTTGCAGCATTTCATCAAGTTGATCAAGGGATTAGCCGTAAATATTCTGGTGCAGGATTGGGGTTAGCTATTGTTGATTCATTAGTACGCATGATGGGGGGAAAAATATATATAGAAAGTAAATTGGGAGTCGGTTCAATGTTTAAAATAGAATTACCACGGAAAATAAATTTGATAGCCGATTTAGGTAATGTAGTTTCTCGTACTCATCAGCATCATTTTCATGCCTTATGTTACCATAGGAAAGCATCAATAAATTCTCCCAATTTGAAATTGTAGATAATGAATTAAAAGGTTAATTAATTATGACTATTCTCAAGAAAGATCGAATTTTGTCCGTTGATGATACTAAAGATAATCTGATTTTAGTGGAAGCAATTTTAGAAGATGAGGGATATCATATTGATTCAGTTGCTAATGGTGAAGCAGCGTTAAAAAACGTGGTAGAATTTCCACCGGATCTAATTATTTTAGATGTGATGATGCCAGGAATAAATGGCTATGAAGTGACGCGAAGAATCCGTAATAATCCAGAAATAAACTATATTCCAATTTTACTATTAACAGCTTTTGACGAATCTAGCGTTGTGGAAGGTTTAGATGCTGGTGCTGACGATTTTATTCGCAAACCCTTTGACACAGAAGAATTATTAGCAAGGGTGCGATCGCTGCTAAGATTAAAGCACAGTATTGACGAACAGCGAAAAATGACACTACAGCGAGAAGATTTTGTTTCTCGTCTTACCCATGATTTACGTACTCCTTTAGTCGCTGCTGATAGAATGCTGCATTTATTTTTGCAAGAAGTCTTTGGTCAGATTTCTCCAGAAATGAAACAAGCGATTCATAAGATGATTCGTAGTAATCAAAATCTCCTAGAAATGGTGAATACTCTCCTAGAAGTTTACCGTTTTGAAGCTGGGAAGAAAAACTTAAACTATGAATCATGCGACTTAACACAAATAGCTACTGAAGTAGTGGGTGAACTCAGTCCCTTAGCAGTTGAGAAAAACCTAATTTTAAAATTAGATACCCATGAGTTAAACCAAACAGGAAATAATGGAGGAATTGTTAACGGCGATCGCTTAGAATTAAGACGAGTATTTAATAATCTCATTGCTAATGCGATCAAATTTACCGATACAGGTAGCATAGAAGTTCGCATTTTTCAAACCTTATCCCCAACCAATCATCCCAATCAAATAATCATCGAAGTTCAAGATACAGGTTATGGTATTGTAGCCGAAGATCAAGGAACAATTTTTGAGCGATTTCGCCAGGGAAGGAATAAAAGATCAGGTAGTGGTTTAGGACTACATCTTTCACAATGTATTGTCGAAGCCCATGGAGGTAAAATAGAACTTTCTTCACAACTTGGTAAAGGTAGCACATTCACAGTCAGATTACCCAAAATCACTTGATTACTATTAACCAACAAATACAAGGACTTTATTTAAACCTGATTTCCTATTCCCTACTCCCTTGCTATATTCTTGAAACCGAACATAGCTGAAATTTTCTACCCAATAATCGTCGAATAATTGTTTCTAATTCCTCAATCATATAGGGTTTACTAATGTAATCATCAAAACCAGCTTTGAGAATAGTTTTTTTATCTTGAGTTCCCGTCAAAACCGTTACAGCAACTACAGGAATATGACAAGTTAATAATTCTCCCTTGAGACATTGAATAACATCTAACCCACTCATACCCGGTAAGAAAATATTCAATAAAATTAAATCAGGCTGATACTCTTTAGCCATAAACAGCGTTCTTGAACCTTCTTTTTGACAAATAGATCGACAACCTAATAATTCTAGGGTATAACTCATTAGCAGTAGATTATCATCATTATCTTCTACTGCTAAAACCAAAGGCTGTCGATGTTTTTGTCGTTTTTCATCACTCATAAATGAATGTGCTAAATACATCTCTTCTCCAGAGTAGTTAATAGGCAGTAGTCGTTTTTATGAGTAGAACAGACGAACCCGCAAATTCTCATTGGTTGTTTATCTTGAGTAATTGGAACAGGAAATAAAAATCCAGTTTTAATCCTTTTAGTAGATATATTTTGATTATATGCAAAATTGTCAATAAATTTATTTACAAAAATCAACAATTTATAATCCTACTCCTTCGAGAAATAGCATTTATTGTTTTTATTTTTACTAACTATCCTTGAGGACTATATTTTTGAGCTTTGAAAATCATGTTATGGAATATATTCTAGAAAAAGAATAGTAGATAGAAATACAGTTTTTATCATCTAATTCATAATTTGTGAATTATCACCGAACCATTAAATATACTATTCAAAATATGCGCTCAACTCTAATACTCTAAGTTCCATAAACTCAAATTTTATCTAAGAACTCACTTGTATAGTAAAATGACTGATAAAGACAGCAGACAATTTTGCTAAATACTCAATAATATTGCTCAAATAGCTAAATTATGAGTAGAATAGTTGACATGAGCAACAGAGTAATATAATATATATATTACCAATTACCTTGTGAGATAATTGGGGTATCTGGTATACTTATACTGAGAACATCAACAATTAGTTTTAAGTTTATAATTGAACAATGATTGAACAGGAAAAGCAATATCAACAAACCGTAACAAGATTATTCTCTCACTTGGAATTTGATGGTAATAAATTTCGACATCAGCCAGGTAGTGTATTAGGAAATACAGCTTTAATTACTGGAACTACTGTAGGCGCTGGAATTATTGGACTACCAGCAGTAACTTTACCATCAGGGATTATACCGTCTACAGCCGCTATTATTTTTGTATGGTTATATACTTTAATATCTGGTTTATTAATTGCGGAAGTGACTGTAAATATCATGGGAGTTGAGGGTATTCCTCATTTAGGCTTATTAGCAATAGTAGAAAAGATTCTTGGTAAAGTTGGAGCGAGAATTGCTGGAGTCGCATATTTATTTAATCACTATGCTTTGTTAGTGGCATATATGACTAAAGGTGGAGAAGTGTTAACAACCACAGTTAATCAATTTTGGAAGTTAGAAAATATTTTACCTCATTGGGCAGGAACAGTGAGTTTTTCCCTAATATTTGGTAGTATGATTTATTGGGGAAAAAATAACCTTATTGAAAAATTAAATGAGATATTTACCATTATTTTACTCATGGCCTTTGTGGGTTTATTATTATTAGGAGGAGTCCAAATCCAAACCTCTCAATTCTTAGTGCAAAATTGGACTGCTATTGGTGGTTCTCTTGCTGTTATATATGTGGCCATGTTCTACCATTCTGTTATCCCACTAGTTGTGACTCAATTAGAAGGAGATATTCCCAAAATTCGCCAATCTATTATTATTGGTTCTGTGATTCCACTCTTGATGTTTTTAGCTTGGAATGCGGTTATTTTAGGCTGCGTGACTCCAGATATTGTACAACTTAGTTCAGGACATGAGAGGATATTTGACCCATTAATAATTTTGCGAAATGGTGCTTCTGGACAATGGTTTGCGATGTTATTATCAATTTTTTCAGAATTTGCTATTGTCACATCATTTATTGGTATTACCTACGGGTTAACAGATTTTTTTCAAGATATTTCTTTAATCACTAAAAGCGAAATTTCTCGTTTACCTCTTTATTCCTTGGTATTGCTTCCACCTTTAAGTTTAGGAACATTTAATCCCACCATATTTTTCCAGGCTTTAGAATACACAGGTACGTTTAGTATTTCTATTTTAGCAGGAATTATGCCAGCATTAATGAGTTGGAAACAAAGTCAAAAACCAGAATTTTTCCATAGTAACCATCAAACCCTAGTTCCGGGAGGAAAAATTACATTAATATTCATCATTATGGGCGGATTATTTCTAATAGGTAGACAATTTTTTTCAATATTTAATTTATAAAAATTATCAAAATTATCAAAATTATCAATAATTTCCGGTTAATAAAATCTGGACTTTGTTACGTTGTGGCTTAAACCAACCGCCAATTTGTTAATAATCATCTAGATAATCAATGTTCAAAAGTGAATAAAACCTCTCTTGTCGGGTAATGACAAAAGAGGACTTGGAGCTAAAGTCCGGTAGGGTAATCGGGCTATTTCATATATAATATTAAAAGCGGTTTAATCCAGTCCCCCTTTAGATATATAAATTGATGATTATTATATTCAATTGGTATCATTTCAAAATTTATCAAAAAATTTATAAAAAAATCCCTTGCTTGTATAATGCAAACAAAGGAATGTGCTGTTAAAGTTCGTCAGGTGATCGGAATATTTAATTATTTAGTATTTATTGTATCTATCTTGATTCCTTCATTGGGTAGATAAAAATCGGCGATATCAAAACTTATGGTGTATTTTCAGACTGACCCTGTTTATTCTTTCCTGCTTTTATATATTTATAGACAATTCCCCGGATATGTAATGAAAAATCACTATTAATCAGGTTGTGTATAGGCAGAAAATGTTTCCTGACAAGCGAACTCATGATACACAGACAATGTTTCTTGATGTACACGGGCAACATTTAACCATTCTAAGTTTTCTTGCGCCCGATTTTTCCACTCTTGAAGCATATTTGTATTACTCAATAGTTTTATTAATGCTTCAGCTAGTTTATGGCTATCCTGAGTAGGAACTAACATTCCCGCTTTCCCATTATCTAACGCCTCTGGAATCCCGTCTACCTCAGTAGCCACAATAGCCACTCCAGCTTCCCTCGCTTCTGAAAGCACCAAGGGACAAGGATCACGGTGGGAGGCTAAGACAAAAATATCACAGGCTAGTAAATAACGTTGTGGTTCGGGACAAAATCCAACAAAATGAATTTGACTACTAACAGCAGTTGCTTGAGCTTGAGCTTCAAATATTTGTTTATCTGGACCATTTCCTACTAGATATAAATTGACTTTGGGAAAATTTTGAGCAACTTCCTCAAAAGCCGCAATTAACTCAGCAATTCCCTTTCGTTTGTACATTCCCGCTACAGTAACAATTGCGGGACGGTGTAAATTTAAAGGTTGATAATCCGATATTTTCCGAGTCCGAGGACTACCCAAAGTTCCATTACAAATTACCCGTAATTTTTCTTCAGCAATTCCCCGTTTTACCATCGAATTTTTAACGGCTTTACTAACAGCAATTACTCGGTCAGCTAAACCCATTAATACACTACTACGTTGAAATTCATTATGGACTGTAGCCACTAAATTATATCTATTTCCCCACCTCAATGCACTTGCTAAAACTACACCAGTCATCATGTGAGCATGAACTATATCTGGCTGAAATTCTCCCACAATGTTTCGGTAATCTACCGCCGCTTTGATCATATTTAGTGGCTGGCGATTTTGGTTTATTGTATAGTGTTTAACCCCAAATTGATTTAATAGTTTTTCGTATTCTCCCCCCGCTGAAATTACTGCTACACCATCACCAGTTTGGGATTGTAAACAAGCCAGATCAACAGCTACATTCACAATACCATTACCGATTTCTTGGACATGATTCAATATATGTATAATTCGCATAATCTGAAAAGAAGGGATTTGATTAAAACCTATTGAAATTTAAGCAAAAAAACAAAACAAATAATATAACAATCAGCAGTAAATTTTCAAGACCTTTATCTGATATCTGATCAGCATTTAATCAGTATTTAAAAATTTTCAGCTTTTAAAATTACCTTAATAACGTAAGTTGCTAGTGAGGGAAAATGTCATAATCAGGATATCCAAGATTAAAGGATGAACAGGATGAAAACAGAAAATTACTCACCAATTACCC
>OMJF01000149.1 GCA_900299285.1 Anabaena sp. 54
CCCCCGTGGTTGCCCAATCCCCCCGTGGTTGCCCAATCCCCCCGTGGTTGCCCTGTATTCCGTAGGGGCAATCCCCCCGTGGTTGCCCTGTATGGTGGGGTTATGGGGTTGGTGGGGGTGGTTTCAGAAATGGCAATAAGGGGATAGAAATTGTTACTGCTTTTGTGGTTTTGGATCAAGTGGTTGTGACGGTATGGCTAACGCCACGCTTCGCTATCAGAGTTCCCAGGGACACAATAGCTATTTAATTACTACTGTTAATAACCAAAAGTTTAAGTTATATAAATTTCTCAATACTTAGTACAGATTAGCTTAAAATAATTTTAATGTCAGTGTTGTATTTTAGGAAAAAATTAACACCATGTCTAAAAATTTTAATTCTCCTAATTTTATTCAACCCTTAAATATCGCTAATGTTATCAGTGCAGGAATGCGATTGTACCGTTCTCATCTAAAAAAATATTTTCTCATAGCTCTTAAAGCTTATGTTTGGTTACTAGTTCCTATTTACGGTTGGGTTAAATTTTCTGCGCTCTCAGCCCTGATTTCTCGGTTATCTTTTGGGGAATTAGTTAACCAACCTGAAAGCGTTTCAGAAGGTGAACGATTTGTCAATTCCCGCTTATGGGATTTTTTTGTTACCATGATTCTCATGTTTGCCATTGGTTTATGTATTGGAATTGTATTTATACTTTTATGTGGTTTACTAATAGGTATATCAGCGGTATTAGGATTACAAGATGGAAATGTAGCTAGTATAATTATTTATAGCTTAATAGTGCTTATATTTGTGATAATTAGCTGTACAGGTATACTATGGATAGGAATTAGATTTTATTTAGTAGATGTTCCCCTAGCAATTGAAGATGATGTTAACGGTAGTTCAACGATTAATCGAAGTTGGGAACTAACTAAGGGAAATGTTGGCAGGATTCTTTTAATTTCTTTAATTGGTTTTTTAATTACCATTCCCATCCAATTTATTATTCAAATTGTTACTACTATTATTGGGTTAATTTTTACAACTTTACTAAAGGAAGGTGATCCCATTTTTTCAACGATTTTTTTTCTGTATTATGGACTAAGTTTTGTGGGTGGTGCCTTAATTCTTCCTTTTTGGCAAACAGTGAAAGCTGTGGTTTATTATGATCTTAGAAGTCGGCATGAAGGGTTAGGTTTACAATTACGTGATTACGATATTTAATTAGGGTTTGCCGATAAATTTTCCTATGCAAAATCTATTTTTTTGGAAATAAAGGTAATTTTTTACTCCTTTTTTATTGAACAATTTCTGTAATAACAGATTGTGACAGTTAAGGGTGCGGAATGTGTGGCAAAGTCCAAAAATCCGTTAGCGTAGCGTGGCGTTAGCCATTCTCAAATATTATGCCAGTGCTGTTGTTTTGTTAATATCTGTATTTTACAGCAAGTAGCTTTGAGTGAGGTACACCTTGTGCAGGCAAGATGCCCGCACCACAAGAGTTTTATTATTAATATCTGTACTTCATAATATCGGAAACTGCTGTATTATGCTGGGAACTACTGTAAAATTTTCTCAATCATGTGATTAGCTTGAGAACTATAACTACCACCAAATAAGTTAAAATGATTCAAAATATGATACAGATTATAGAGTGTTTTCCTGTTTTCATATCCTGTATCCAAAGGAAATACTTCTTGATAACCTTGATAAAAAGCTGACGGAAAACCTGCAAATAATTCTGTCATAGCTATATCAACTTCTCTATCTCCAAAATAAGTTGCGGGATCAAAAATCACTGGTTCATTTTCAATAGTAAAACCTACATTTCCTCCCCATAAATCTCCATGAACTAAAGAAGGTTGAATTTGATAATCTGCGAATAATTGGGGAATAGCTGCTAATAATTTAGCTGCGAGGGGAAAATTTCCGCCGCGTTTTTTTGCTAGTTGAAATTGATAGTTTAAACGGTTTTGAGTATAAAATTCTGGCCAAGAAGAATGAAAGTTATTAATTTGGGGTGTAGAACCAATGGTGTTATTTATATCCCAGCCAAAACCCTCTTTGGTGGTAATTTTGTGCATAGCTGCTAATTTCCGTCCCATTTCTGTCCAAGATTGATGATTACCATTGGTCAAACCTAGCCATTCTAATACAATATAACTAGAAGTTTTTGTCATTCCCCAACAAAGAGGTTTAGGAACGCGGATAGTTCCAGTATCATGAATTTGTTGTAAACCCAGCATTTCTGCTGCAAACATTGACATGAGGGAGGGTTGGTTAAGTTTGACGAAGTAAGTTATTTTACCATTACTAATGGCATAATTTTGGTTAATACATCCACCGCTAATAGGTAAATGCTGATTACTGACAAATTTTTCTCCAGTGATTTGACTAATATGGTGATCAATTTCTGTCCAAGTCATAATAGCTCCTTAATTGTCAGTAGTTAATTGTAGGGCGCGTCAGACTGCATAAATTCTATCAATAAACAGATTTGTAATATCTGACGCACCCTAAGTATCTTTTCATAAATCAAATATTATTCCTATATCTTTAGTCAGTGCTAAAAAATCATAATTTATTATTGATAATAATGTCAATGATTCAACAATATATCTAGTTTTGCTAGAATCATAATGACTTCAATGTAATTGGTTATAAGATGATGATTACTAGTGTTGAGCGTTGTTATAGTTTAGATGAATATCGGGCTATTGAAGAAAAAGCTGAAGAACGAAGTGAATATCGTGATGGAGAAATTTTACCTATGCCAGGAGGATCAATCAATCATAGCCGTATCGGTCGCAATATGTTAACCTATCTTACATATCTTCTGCGTGATAGTAAATGTGAGCCAATTAATAGTGATTTGAGGTTATGGATTCCTGAATATAAACGTGGAGTATATCCAGATGTAATGGTTTTTGCAGATCAACCCCAACTAAATGAAAACCGCAATGATGAAGTTTTAAATCCCATTTTAATTGTAGAAGTATTATCACCTTCAACCGCAGATTATGACCGACAAAGCAAGTTTCGGATGTATCGTTCAATTAGCAGTTTTTGTGAATATTTATTAGTTGAACAAGATGAAATTTTTATAGAAAAGTATAGTAAACAGTCTCAAGGTTGGTTATTCAGTGATTTTAATGATGTAGAAAAATCCATTTCTTTGGAGTCTGTTGGGGTTGATTTACCGATATCGGAAATTTATCGCGGTGTTGTTTTTGGGTAAGGTTAATGAGCCTTACATATTCACAAAAAACCATATTTCTTGTAGGGGTTTAGCACTGCTGATATGTGTCAACTTAACGTAAAACCCATAGCCCGCCTGGGAATGAATTCCCAGTAAAACCCATAGCCCGCCTGGGAATGAATTCCCAGTCTAATAACAAAAGCCTGGGAATGAATTCCCAGTCTAATAACAAAAGTCATCTGAAGATGACTAAAAATCCTAAAAAATCTTTAGTTTACTTTAGTAACATGAGGCTAAAAGCCTGTGAAATTCATTTCTGGGCGGGTTTGGAAGCCAACAAATAAGGCATTTTTAACTTACAGCAGTTTTCATGTATTTGAGCCACAATTATTAGACCTAACCCCCAGCCCCTTCCCTACCAGGGAAGGGGAGTAAATCAAAGCCACAAGAGGTC
>OMJF01000150.1 GCA_900299285.1 Anabaena sp. 54
AGATTTCGTTCTTATGAGGTACAAATCATAATCATGAAACTCTTGTGGGGTGGGCATCTTGCCCGCCCAAACTGTACCTTATTACACCGGAAAATGCTGCATTACTCTCTCCCCTGAATAAGAGGTTGTCTTAAAAGTTTAGGGCTAACGCCACCCTACGCTATCGGCGAATATAATAGAGACTAGGGCAGGCTTGGGAAACGCTACCACACAAGCAAAGTCCACCCAGGTGGACCAAGGAAAAATTAAGGATTTGAACCTGCGTAGGCAGGTTTTGTCTGTGTAGATGTGATTTTTAATCGCCCAAGCTAGACTTTTCAAACATCCTCTAAGAACAGGGTGAGAGAATTATGACTGTATGTACAAAATTACTTGACAGTGCTATTTACTGTCTTTAATACACGATTGACAACATTGTCGGGAATTTTTGTATAGTTGAGGTCATCATTATACTGTTGACCGTCATTGAGAACCCAGTTAATCCATTTTTTAATTGCATCAGCTTTAGTAGGATTAGAATACTGTTTGTACACCATCATCCAAGTTAAACCAACAATGGGATAACCTTGTTTTGGGTCTTCAACAAAAACGCGGTAGTTGTCAGGAAAATCTACATTTGATAAAGCTGCGTTAGCAGATGCTAGGGAAGGAGCGACAAATTGTCCTTTCTTGTTTTGCACCTCTGCCGATTTGAGATTATTTTTGGTAGCATAGTCATATTCAACATAACCAATAGATCCGGGATTGCTTTTCACCAATGCAGCTACTCCCGGATTTCCTTTGCCTTTGAGGGCGTTTGGTAAAGTCCATTTCGGAGCGGTATTAGCGCCAATTCTACCTTTGAAATAACCGCTAATAGAACTTAAGTGGTTAGTAAAAATGAAAGTTGTGCCACTACCGTCAGCGCGAACCACAAATTTAATTGGTTGATCTGGTAAATTTACACCAGGGTTATCGGCTTTAATTTTCGCGTCATCCCATTTAGTGATTTTTCCAGAGAAAATATCTGGTAATGTGGTGCGAGATAATCTGAGGTTGTTGACACCAGGTACATTATAAACAACGGAAACAGCGCCACCAGCAGTAGGTACTAAGATGACACCATTTTTAACTTTAGCAATCTCATCATCTTTCATTGCTGCATCACTAGCGCCAAAGTCCACAGTTCCCGCAATGGTTTGACGAATACCACCACCACTACCAATTGCTTGGTAATTAACTTTCAAGTCAGGATATTTTTTCCTAACTTCACGGGCATACTTTTCGTAAAGAGGAGCGGGAAATGTTGCTCCTGCACCGTTCAAAGTCTGCGCTGATGCCATTTTACTCAAGACTGGACTTAACGCAACAGCCCCTGTTAATAGCGAAGTAGTAATAACACGATTCATCAAAACACTGGTTAAAAAAGTCATACTGCCTCTTAGTTTTTAGAAATACCTGGCGAAAGCCAATTACATCTTGAACTAAGGGTGATTGCTTATGGTTAAGAATACATTAAATATAGGTAAAGAAAAGTTTAAAGTATGTTTAAAATCTATGTTTAAAATTATTTAATAGCCTTATTTAAGGCTAACTTAATTGTGCTACAAGTTGATTTTCTACCAAAATATTATTTGTTAATAAGTCTTCAATAGTCATTCTTAAAAACCTTTGGCCATCAACTTGAAAGTAAATTTTAATACGATCGCTTCCTGGAAAACCCGGTGGTGTAAGTTTAGCAATTTTAGCGGCTTCTGTGTTATCATTCAATGGTTTAACGATGGTGGCCGGACTATCAAGCTGACGAGTAATTAATCTATCTCCATCAAAGTATACCTCGGTTGCACCGCTTTCTATTCCTAATTCTCCAATAATTAATTCAATACTCGGTTGATTTTCTATAGAAGCACCTAAAATTAATTCTACTGGTTGAGTCATGGGGTAAGTTTGTCCGGTTTTAATGATAGGATGCCAATTATGACGTTGATGACGACGATCCCAATAACGCACACCATAGCTATGATAAAGATAGTCTTTAATTTCTATTCCTTGAGTTATTTGTAATGCTCCGTGAGCGATAGCTTCAAAAGGTAATTGACGACGGATTTTTTCTGGTTGAAAATATTGTTGTATCCATGTCTGTATTATTGGTAATTGCACCGTTCCGCCAACTAATAATACTGCATTAATATCATCAATTTCTATGCCGTAATTTCGTCCTTGTTGTAATAGCGTCATCATCACACTATCCAGTTGATTAAAAAATCCGTTTTCGCGTAAAATATTTTCAAGTGTATCACGATTCAGGTTCATTTCATAACTTGTAAAAGTCTGATCATCAAAATAAACTTCAGTAACTTGATCTTGATTTGATAGCTGAATTTTTACCTTCTCTGCTAATCTCGCTGTCAGTGAACTCACTGGTAATCCTTGGTTTTTGGCAAAATAATCTAATATCCAGTTATCAATATCAGATCCGCCCAGATTTTGCCCTGCTTTCGCCAATATGCGGGCTGTTTTCGTTTTTTGTTTAGAATCTTCACCCAAAGTTTTTTCACCCCATTTAAGCAGAAATCCCAGGGGTTTGTTTTTAGCTTGTGTTCCTTGATCTAAGCTGACTAAAGACAAATCTAATGTTCCACCACCAAAGTCAATAACTAATAACGTTCCTTTATCTGTTAAACCATATCCTAAAGCCGCTGCGGTGGGTTCATCTAACATCCGTATTTGTTGTACTGGTAGTGATTGACACACTTTTCCTAGCCAGTGACGATAAACTTCAAAACTGTCTACTGGTGCGGTGAGAACTAAGGAGTCTATACTTCCTTCGATGATTGTTAATTCGGTAATTACCTGAGTTAAAAACCATTCTCCCACCTGCTCAAAAGTAATATTTTCATCATCAAGTTCGGGTAAAAACCCTTGGATATCAGCACCAATTCCCCGTTTAAAGTTCCGGAAAAATCTGGTATCAGTTTTCATGTCCAAACCGCGATCGCGTACCTGCTGACCTGCTATAATTTTACCTAAGCTGGCATTTTCTATGTACACTAAACTGGGGATTAATGGGGGGTTAAGATGCTGTTGTGTTGACAACCCGGGTAAATTAAGGGTTTCTGGTTGTTGGGTGACGGAGTTCCAACGAGTGATGACTGTATTACTTGTACCAAAATCAATAGCGATCGCCATAAGCCATAATATGAGATTTTATATTACTTGAGGAAATAGACTACCAAACTATATCAGCATAAAAAAATAAAATTCTCAGGAAAATTATCCGGGTATATGAGAAGAACTAGTGGATACTCTAACAGTAGATGCACCTTAATTAAACCATGACCCTCAGCTTTTAGTTAGTTGAGGGAATTTTTTTTAATTTTGGTGGCCATTTTAACAACTTTTTCCCATAAAGAGCAAATACTTCATTTGAAAATAGAAGGTAACAAATTGGGTGCTAACCATAAAGCATAACCAATGAAACCAAACAGTAGAGTAATTAAAAGGGTGACAACATAGCTAATACACATTAGTAAACCATCCGCTTCAATGGTAGCAACTGCTAGAAGTAAAATTCCCACAGTTGGGATAGGATTAGTGAAGGGAACGGGAGAAATCAACAATATTGTCAACCAAGAGATACAAAGCCCGTTAAATCGCCAAATTAAAGGATGATTAGCCACTTTTTGAAATCGGGGACGGGAAATTTTTTCCAAAATTCTAGTGACCCGGCGCAAATTTTGTAAAATAATTTTGGCAAAAGCGTTAGGAAATTGATAGTTAGCGATTTTTTTCGGTAGCCAGGGTGTTCTTCTGCCTAAAACCATTTGTAAGGATAATAACAGGCAAGCACCGCCCAGGGGACTGGTTAAGCCTGGTGGCATGGGAAACAAGAAGGGTAATACTAATAATGTAATCACTAAGCTAAAACCCCGTTCTGACGTTTCTAAGAGAATATCACCTAAAGTCAGAGGTTGTTCGCTTAAACGTTGCAGTAGAGATTTGATTTCTTGAGAAAACCTTAGATTCATAGCTATGATTCAGGGTTGAGATGATTTTTGTGATCATGATTTAAAGTATCATCGAATAAATCATAACTATGATGGAGATGATTTTTGTGATGATGATTGTAATGTTATCAACATCCAGCAAAATTCAGGAGCGAAAATTCCTAACTGCCTGTTAAAATATGATCAAATAAATCATGTCAATCAGATAAATCATAGTCAAGATTATACATCAGGAACAAAAATAGCGATCGCTTGAGGAATCACCCGAAAAGTAGCGGGAGTATAAGTTGTGATTTCTCCATCAGTATTAATAGAATGGGGTTTGCGGGTATATACTGTAATTTCCTGTCCATAAAGGGCGCGGACATTTCGCCATTGAATATGTCGCCCTCGACGCATGGCTGGAAGTAGGGGGAAAATTTGCCACCAATGATCAATTTCCAAACTATAAAGATCCAGTCTTTGATCATCTATAGCAGCATCATGAACTACAGCCATACCACCACCATAATAACGGCCATTACCCACAGCAATTTGTACAGTTTTCACTAAAAATGATTGGTCATTGATGCGAATTTCTGCACTAAAAGGGCGAGATTTCCAAATTACTTGTAATGCAATGACAGTATAGGCAAATATACCCCAACGGCGTTTAATTTCTTTAGTCAATTGTTGAGTAATATTCACACTCAACCCTAAACTAGCAACATTAAAGAAATATTTATTATTCACCCAACCTAAATCAATTCTTCGTAACTTTCCCGCTGCGATAATTTTACAAGCTTCCGATAGAGAATTGGGAATAGCCAAAGTTCTGGCTAAATCATTAGCAGTTCCTAAAGGTAAAATTCCCAAAGGTAATTGAGTTTCAACTATTGCTTCTATAGCCGCATTAAGTGTACCATCACCACCACCGATAATTACTAAATCTACTTCCTTTTGATAGTGGCGAATAAATTTACCTAATTGTGTAGCATCTTCGGTAGATTCTGTAATTATTGTTAAACCCAGAATATTTAAACAATTTATTGCTTCTTGATACCTTTCTTGTCCTTGACGAGAATGACGATTTACTAACAATAGGGCGCGGGTACTCATTAGTAATTTCCTTTAATCACAATTCATCAGGTTGTCATAAAAACGCTCCTGAATCTATGGGATTATTTCTCATAAACTTGGTGCGTCCTATCGCGTATTTAATTTAATAGCCCTATTTTATCATTTTTTAGCGATTCTAACGCACCCTAGATACTTTATTGCCTCAGGTTGGTTTGATCAAACCAACCTAGATGAATACCTAACTAACCAACATCATCATGAGCGAAACGATTAAACAAGAAATCTAAGGCATAATTTCGCAATTGATAATATTGTGGATCTTCCATAATTCTCGCCCTATCTCTAGGACGAGAAAAAGGAATTTCCATCACTTCCCCAATTTTTGCATGGGGTCCATTGGTCATCATTACTAACTTATCCGCCAAAAATAAAGCCTCATCAATATCATGGGTAATCATCAAAACTGTACAACGATTATCACCCCAAATTTTCAACAATTCCTCTTGTAATTCTTCCTTAGTAATTGCATCTAACGCCCCAAAAGGTTCATCTAAAATTAGGACTTTGGGACGAATAGCTAAAGCCCTAGCAATAGATACCCTTTGTCTCATGCCTCCAGACATTTGCATGGGTTTCTTTTCCATTGCGTCCCCTAAACCTACCATGGCTAAATGTTCTCTAACAATAGACCGTTTTTCTGCTTCTGGCTTAGTAGGGTAAACCGCATTTACAGCTAAATAAATATTTTCAAAAGCCGTTCGCCAAGGTAATAAAGCATAGTTTTGAAATACCACCATTCTATCTGGACCTGGTTTAGTAATTGGTTCTCCTTCTAATAAAACTTCTCCAGTGGTGGGAAAATTAAAACCAGAAACCATGTTTAATAAAGTTGATTTACCGCAACCAGAATGGCCAATAACGCAAATAAATTCACCTTGTTCAACATTGAGATTAACACCATCAAGAACGGTAAATGGTCCTTTTTTAGTGGGATAAACTTTACAAACTTCTTTAATTTCTAGGAAGGGTTGACGGTTAATTGTGTTGGTGGTTTTTAGCTTTTGCATTGTTTAATAATTGGTAGAGGGTTTCGCGCAAAGGTACAAAGGAGCAAAGACGCAAAGGAAGAAAAAGGGTTTTTATCTCGTTATCTTGTTCCCAGTCTGGGGCTGAGAATACTATCAAGAGGCTCTGCCTCTGGTGTAATGTAATCGAAGGCAGAGCCTTTTGTAATTCATTCCCATACAGAGTATGGGAACAAGAAAAGATGATTTTGTTAGTTTTGTGGGATGGGCATCTTGCCCGTCCTTTGTATTTTTGTACAGACAGGATGTCCACCCCACAAGATTTATTTTGATTTAAGCTGCGGTTTTTCTAGGGGAGTCTAAAACGACTTCAGCTATGGAGAGATCCCGTTTAATTTCTAAGCTATTAAGATAGCTAATTGGATCATCGGCGTTAAAGGGTTTACGATCAAATAATTGAATGGGTTGACGGGTATAACTGATATCTAAACCTAGTTCTCTGGCTGCTGTACTAAAAACACGCACTCGACAGACTCTTTCAACTATTTCTACCCAATTTCTAGGGAAGGGAGTATCACCCCACCGCGCTAATTGAGTCATAATCCAAATTTGTTCGGTGCGACTAGGGCGGTTAATGGCAGATTCGGAATAAAATTGATGATGGGCATATTCCCGCATGGGATGATCTAAGTCACAGGTAGCGTTATTTGGGTCCTCAATTTGGATATAATCAATATCTGTGCTGACATATTCCCGACTTGCTAAAATTTGCCGCACTTCTTGGGCATTATGATGATTTGCACAATATTGGCAGGCTTCTAATAAGGCTTTGGTTAAGGCAATATGGGTGTTAGGATAGGTTTCTGCCCAATCTTCTCTTACTCCTAAAACTTTACCAGGATGTCCTAACCAAACTTCTAAATCTGTGGCAATAGTAAAGCCTGAACCTTCTACCGCAGCCCGATAATTCCAAGGTTCACCTACACAATAACCGTCAATGGTTGCGCCTTTTAAATCTACTACCATTTGGGCAGGAGGAATATTTTTCATATCTACGTCAATGTCGGGATCAATTCCTCCTGCTGCTAACCAATAACGGAGAAGTAAATTGTGCATTGAGGCGGGATGAACTACACCCATTCTATGTTGTTGGTCGCGGGTTTTTTGCAGGTATTTTTTGAAGTCTGATAAACTGCGGACTCCGGCTTCATAAAATCTTTTGGCTAAGGTAATGGCGTTACCATTGCGAGTCATTGTTAAGGAGGTAACAACTGGTAAAGGTTCGTTTTTATGTCCTCCTAAAGATAACCACATTGGCATTCCAGAGGGCATTTGGGCCGCATCTAAATAACCACCAGTCATCCCATCTACAATTCCCCGCCAACTGCTTTCTCTGACTAAATTAACTTCGTCTAAACCATGTTTAATAAAAAAGCCTTTTTCTTTGGCTATAGCCAGGGGGGCGCAAGCGGTAAGGGGTAGAAAACCAATTTCTAAATTAACTTTTTCCAAGCCATGACGGACAACGGCAGCGGTTTTTCTGGCGCGGATTTTCTTAATACGTTTTTGTTGGTTAAGGAAGTAAATCATTTCACTTCGCAAACTGTAGTAACTAGGATGTTCTACGACTTCCATTCGTTTACGAGGTCGGGGAATATCAACTTCTAAAATATCCCCAATTTTCGATTCTGGTCCGTTAGTTAACATGACAATTCTATCAGATAACAAAACGGCTTCATCTACATCATGGGTCACCATAACTGCGGTAACTTGATTTTCTTCACAAATTTGCATTAATTGTTCTTGCAAATTACCACGAGTTAATGCGTCTAATGCACCGAAGGGTTCATCTAATAGTAATAGTTTAGGCCGAATTGCCAAGGCACGGGCGATCGCTACCCGTTGTTTTTGTCCCCCTGATAGCATTCCTGGTTGTTTCTCAGCATGGGGACGTAAACCCACCATATCTATATGTTTTTCGATAATGGCTTTACGTTCTGGTGCTGGCATTCCATTTAATACTGAATCTACTGCTAAGGCAATATTTTCTCTGACAGTTCGCCAAGGTAAAAGGGAATAATTTTGAAAGACTACCATTCTATCAGGACCTGGTTTTTTAACCCTTTGTCCTTCTAAGGTTACTAAACCTTCTGTGGGTAGATCTAACCCGGCAATCATATTTAAAAGAGTAGATTTTCCACAACCAGAGTGACCGATTAATGAAATAAATTCACCTTTTTTAATTTCTAAATTAATGCCTTTGAGAGCGATATATTGACCGCCACCGGTTAATTCAAAGACTTTATCAATTTGATCAACAGCAACAAATACTGACATAGTTTTGGTAATTGGTAATTGGTGATTAGTGATTGGTAATTGGTAATATTAGGTTCTTAATTACGAATTACGAATTACAAATTATTTATTTTTGTTCTGGTAAAATGCGGTTTTGTAACCAAGCCATGAATTTATCGAGTAGTAAACCAACCAGACCGATATAAACTAGAGCCAAAATAACTTCACTGACGTTGTTATTTTGATAAGCATTCCAAATGAAGAACCCAATACCCACAATACCAGACATAACGATTTCTGCCGCAATAATTGCTAACCAAGCCAAACCAATTGCGATTCTTAAACCTGTGAAAATGTAGGGTAATGCGGCAGGAATTAAGATGTTCAAGAAATACTCTTTTTTAGAAAGTTGCAGCACTTTAGCAACGTTATTATAATCCTGGGGAATTTGAGTTACACCTACGGCAGTGTTAATTAAAATCGGCCAAATTGCAGTGATGAAAATTACGAATAATGCTGCGGGTTCGTTTTGACGTAAAGCTGCTAAGGAAATAGGTACCCAAGCTAAGGGAGGTACAGTTCTTAATAATTGAAAGATAGGATCTAAGGCTTTAGACATGGTTTTATTCACACCAATCAAAATACCTAAAGCGATCCCAACAATTGCTGCTAAGGTGTAGCTAATAGCAACCCGTTGTAAGCTGCCGAAAATTTGCCAAAATAGACCTTTGTCTGTGCCACCTTTATCATAAAAGGGAAATATAATTAGTATCCAAGTTTCTTGAATAACTTGAATAGGTCCTGGCAATGTTGCACCGGGAGTCCAGGAAAATAATTGCCAAATAACCAGAAAGATAACTAAGGCAATAGCAGGAGGCATCAGTTCAGGAAATTGTTTTTGCAAGTTTGATAAAAAGCTATTATCAAGTTTCGGACTTGTGGGACGTTTTTGAGCTATGGTCATGGATTTTTCCTCGAATTTACTAATGACTAATGACTAATGACTAATGACTAATGACTAATGACTAAATACCAGCTTTTTTGATTTTCAAACTCTTGAGATATTCTTCTGGTTTTTCAGGATCAAATTTAATCCCATCAAAAAATGTTTCTACTCCACGAGATGTACTAGCGGGAATATCAGCTGCCGGTATTCCTAATTCTTTGGCTGCTGCTTGCCAAATATCTTCCCTGTTGACTTTTTTGATTAATTCTTTGGCTTTGGCTGCACCATTAGTAATGTAATCTTTGGGCAAAAATCCCCAACGTACATTTTCTGTGATAAACCATAAATCATGACTTTGGTAAGGATAAGAAACACTACCTTTTTCATCTTTCCAGTAATAAGCAGCCATTGATTTATCATCAATTTTCCGACCATCCCCCATGTCATATTTACCTTGATAGGGATTAGCTAGAACTTCTGGTGATGATAAGCCAAAGTATTTTTTAGCGGCGAGAATTTCCGCTGCTTCTTGGCGATTTTCAAATTTATCTAGCCATTGCTGGGCTTCCATTATTCCTTTTAATAAGGCTTTTGTGGCTTTAGGATTTTGATCAACCCAATCTCCTCTCATGGCAAAGTATTCTTCGGGGTGATTTTTCCAAATTTCCGCAGTTAAGGCTGCCATAAAACCAATTTTGTCTGTAACTAGGCGATATGGCCAGGGGTCGCCGGTACTGAAAGCATCCATTGTCCCCGTTTTCATGTTAGCTACGGTTTGTGCCGCAGGTACTGTTAATAATTTGACATCTGTATCTGGGTCAATGCCACTGGCTGCTAACCAGTACCTAATCCATAGGTCTTGGTTAACATGAGGGAAGGTAAAGGCGGCTGTAAAGGGTGTGTTGGCTGATTTGAGTTGGGTTAATAGGGGTTTAGCAGTATCCAATTTTAAGCTAATTCCTTTCCCTAGATGTTTGTTAGCGATCGCAATTCCGTTACCATGGGTAATTAACTGCGCTAAAACATACATGGGTATAGGTTTATTCCCTTTGGTGATTAAACCTTCTGTAATTAAGTGTGGCATGGGCATTTGCCATTGACCACCATCAATACCACCCCCTTGAGAACCAATTTCAACGTTATCCCGTGCTGACCCCCAAGAAGCTTGTTTAGAAAGTTCTACTTCGGTCATCCCATATTTAGCAAAAAAGCCTTTTTCTTGGGCAATAATTAATGGTGCAGATTCAACAATTGGAATATATCCTAATTTGGCTTTTGTAGTTTCTGGTTTTTGGGCATCATTAATATTAGCTGTTGGTTGAGTCGCAGTTTGTGTAGATGTACTACCACTTTTACCTGTTTCTGGTGGATTTCCTAAACACCCTTTAAGTAATACAGCACTGGCGGAAATTCCAGCAGTGACAATAAATTTACGCCGAGAAACTTGGTTAAAAAATTCTGTCATCATATCTCCTTATATCACAATTTATTTTTCTAACCATGAAGATGTAGACAAAGACAATCAATCATTTCTTTGCTTTATGATGCAAATTTCCAGTTATATCCAGGTATCAAAAGTAGATCCTTTCACAAATAAAAAGGACTAGTTTATATACTTAGTAATAAACATGGTTTAATTTCTGAGCCTGGGGTGATCAAGTATCACTTGGCTAGTAAAAACTAGTTTACAGTGTTTGTGATCAAAGTGATCATCTCTCAACTGGAATTATTAAACAAATATTTAATTAGATACATAAGTAAAAACTTATCTATTAACCTGAAACCTACGAAAAAAATCTAATATATAGATTATACTCTATGATGATCATATCAATACACCCGATCTAAGAAGTCGGGGATCTGAATCTCTCAATTATATCTATTCAGGAGGGTGTGTTACAGCTAGACAATATTGGGGAGTTTGAGAGATTAATTATTAGCCGTAACGCACCGAGACATCAGGTATGTTAAGTTAAAACTGTTACCCTTTTAATATCTCTACAGTACCCTTGTATCCATCAATTCGGACTTTTTGACCATCCTGAAGCAAATATGTAGCATTATGTACATCCATAACGGCGGGAATACCGTATTCACGGGCGATAATTGCCCCGTGGGAAAGTTTACCACCTGCTTCAGCAATTAACCCTCCAGCTTGAACTAGAACAGAAACCCAACCGGAATCTGTATAAGGGACGACAAGGATAGTATTTTTATCAATATCATGGACTGTTTGTAAAGTTCGTAATATTTTTACTCGACCTTGAATTTGTCCAAGACTAGCAGGAATCCCTAACAATATATTATCAGCGGGATTAATCACTAATGATATAGGGTGAGGCGGGTTATAACCGTAAACAACGGGGGGAATTTGGGTGATTTGACTATCTTGGAGAAATTGCGATCGCCTTTGTGCTATTAATTCTAACAGATGATTTCTAACCGCTACATCTGAATGAATTACTAAATGGCGAATTTCATCTAACTCCAAAAAGAAGATATCTCCTGGCTGTAATAGCACCCTAGACTCAAGCCAAATCTCTTCCAACGCCAAAAATGTCCAGCGTAATTCAGCCAACAAGCGGGAATAAACTTCTGTCACCCTACCTTTAAGATCAACTCGTCTTTGGACTAAATTTTGCTGTTGGGGACGGGAATCATCTAAATTTGGGATTTCCCCTGCTTTAATTAATTGCACAAACAATTGTTTAACTGGTTGGGGATTTTCTCGCCAAGTGGGAACGGAAATATCTGTACCTACTTCGCTCAAATAACCATAATCCTGAATTAATTCGTCAAATTCAAATAAAATCCTTTCTCCAGCGGTTGTTTTTGCCAATTGCTCAAATATTTTTTCTGGTTCACCATTGTAGTCAATATAATCATCATCTAAGATTTGTTTAGCATCGGCAGCTAGTAAACTCATAGCTCTTAATGATGCCACTTCAGGGGTGACACTGTTATCAATTCTTTCAGCTTTGATGCCGAAAAGGGATTGACGGATAGCTGCACTCAAAGGGGCTAAAATACTGTAGTAAGTACCTTGGCGGAGTAAATCAAGAATTAAGTCTATTCTAGATAATAACTGATCTAGTGATAACTCAGTAATGACAATGTTGGATAATTCTGTTAGTGCGGGAATAAAAACTTGACGATAATCGGATTTAAAGTCTTTTTCTAAGTCAATTTCGCGTTTGAGTAATCTTGTGAGTCCAGGTAAATTAGCCCAAGTGGAATTTAGAGGAGGTTTAGTCATGGTTGCACCTCTAGTTAAAAAGTCGAGACTTTCTGGAGGCAATCCCATGGCTAAAAAGATTTCTCCTAGCAAAGAAGCATTAAAATAAGCTCTAGAGTAGTGTAGTGTGGCCGTTTGCGCGAAATCTAGGCTTTTAGCCTGTTCACCTAAAACGATAGTAAAAATTTCTCCCCACACACCACAGGTTAAAGGAGAATTAATAGACCAGGTTAAAGGATGAATGACTCCAGGAATCACTTCTGCGGCGATTTTTCTAGTCCAAATTGGTAAGAGTGTGGTGATAGGTCTTGATTGTAATACCCACAGGTTTTGACCATCATAACTCCATTCTATATCTTGGGGAATACCTAAATAACGTCTTTCTAAACGACGGGCTAAATACGCAACTTGTTTAATTAATGCTTGAGGGATTTTACCATGTCCGTGAAATTGTAGACAAGATAACTTTTCATCACCAGCAATTACTACTTGATATTGTTCTGGTGTGATTTTTCCTGATACAATTTGAGTAGGACTACCGGATACAGCTTCGATAACTACGGCTTCACCTTGTTGAGCAATAGGATCTCGACTGAAGGCCACACCAGAGAATACGCTTTGAACTTGTTGTTGAATGAGTACCCCCATAGCAGTATCTTTTAAACTGCGATGACGACGATATTCGACGGCGCTGGGGTGATTATAAGAAGCTTGGACTTGGGCTATGGCTTGTCTAATTTCTTCTTTGCTAGTAACATTCAATATAGTTTCATACTGTCCTGCGGCGGAGGCCTGTTGGGAGTCTTCGCCAATAGCCGAAGAACGGACTACCAAGGGGGAAAGTTGGGATGGTTGCAGAAATTCAATTAACTGGGTAGGATCATCATCAGGAGCTAATACCCAACCTTTAGGAACTGAATAACCCCAACGTTTAATTTGCGATAATGTAGCGGCTTTAGCTCCCACCACTTCCGCATCTAATTCTTCCTCTAGGGTGATGATACTATCCTGATTATTGCTTAAATATTGCATCATTCCCAGAGATTGTGGAGATGCTCCCTCGACGGGGAGGTTAAGATCGTCAGGAATTTGACTATAAATCCAGTATATTAACACCGATAAGGTAAAGGCTGCAATGATTCTGGATAATTCCTCTGAATGGAGGATACCCACAAGTAGGGGGAAAATAACCAATACCCCTAGTTTAATTGTTTCTTGAGAACGAGTAATCCAAAAACCAATAGCTGCAAGTAAGCCGACTAACACAGTTACTAGCGGATCATGTACTAGTAATCCCCAGGAGACGTTTGTTGTTCCCGCGCCTTTGGTTGTGACGTATCTACCAACAACTAGGCCAATTAAAGCAATAATTTCCCATACTGGTTGTGAAGGGAAAAAATAGTGGGCATTTGTGACAACAATAATCCCCTTACTAGCTTCCGAGACTACTGACAAAATTCCTGCTAATTTTCCACCATGATAAAAGGCGGCTGCAACACTAATATTTCCTGTACCGACATTAGCTAACCACTTTCTACTTATGGCATAAGTAATCCAGGAAATTAGTGGTATTGTCCCTAACAGTGGACAAAGAATTAAAATAATTAAGATCCCCCAAAAATTAATCATTATTTTCTGATCTAAAATTTAAAATTTGATGACACACTCCAAGTTTGTTATTAACAAAAATGAATATTTATTTATTATGATATAGGAAACAAAAGAGCAAATAGAAGTCTTGCCCTCTTGTCTCCTAAAGATTATGCAAAGAATCTAAGCCATTGCATAGGCGGAAGTAAGCGCCCAAAGTATCAGTCCAGCAATTGATCCTAAAAGTACCACGGTGGAGATTGTAATCAGTTTAGGCGAATCTGCACCTTCAAATTTCATGATTCCGCGATTTAAATCGGACATTGTTTTATCAGCCTCCTTGACTGTAGGGCTAGTCTGTCCGTTATGATTTTAGTCTTTCTGTTGGCAAATGATGTTAAATTCTTCTTATATTTTCAGCGACTGATGATAGTCTAAGGGTGATTAGAAATCACATCTACACAGACAAAACCTGCCTACGCAGGTTTCAAGTCCTTAATGTTTCGTTAGTCCACCGAGGTGGACTTTGCTTGTGTAGTAGCGATTTATCATCGCCATAAACTTTTAAGACAACCTCTAAAGCCAAGTAAAAAAGTTGATAGAGGGAATTGATAACCGACTTTTTAGAAAAGCCGGATATCTGAATATTGAATATTATATTTTTTTAGGTTAATTTTCCCTAATCCAAAGTGCTAAACCACCTCCACGTCCACGGGCAGCGATTATATCTTGAGTCACTAAAAAGAAAGCAAAAAAGGGTAACTTAGCTATAGGTTGATCATAAAAATCTTCATCTTCAACCTGACCAAAACGAATTTGTTTATTGATAAACATCCAATAGACCTCTTTCAGAATTCATTTTATGTTATAATCAAAGTTTTTTGTTAATAGTAATGCCAAAAGATAATTGGGAAAAGCAATAACTGAATGATTCAGAAAATACAGCATTTTCCGGTGTAATAAGGTACAATTTGGGCGGGCAAGATGCCCACCCCACAAGAGTTTCATGATTATGATTTGTACCTTATAAAAACGAAATCTGCTGTATATTGGTAAAATTTGGTAGGAACTATCACTAAAAAAAGAT
>OMJF01000151.1 GCA_900299285.1 Anabaena sp. 54
TAATAATTTTCTCCCGCAGATCTACTGAGTAAGGTTTCATCTTATTTTTTACTTTTATCTTCTCAACTATTGTACCAAACCGTTACACAAAGTGCTGTAGTGGTGATAACAATTTTTAGTATCAGGGGATTTCCGCCATAGTGATTATGTAATATTTGCCATTCTGCTTGAGTTTCGTCAATGCCTTCTGACTGGAAAATCTTGAGTCCGTCTTCAGGAAGCAACCCTTTCAGCATCAGTAATTTAACTGAATTAGCTTTTTTCTCTAGGACACTGAATGCGATCGGTGGTTCCCGACTGATGATAATTAAACAACTTTTGTGGGTAGACTCCCCAATTATGCGAATCAGTTGTCCATAACCTTCAAACCCTGGCCGATAATATCCCCCTCCTCCCCATTGCAGAATAGATTCTAGATTATCCAGAACCAGCAAGCAACGATTTTGATGGAGATACTGCATTAACTTTGATATTAATTGATCTGGAAATTTTGGTAAATCAACAGCTTGCTGGTGTGAGACGATGTGAATTAGATCAGTTAAGGTTTCTTCTACCGTTGGCGCATAATGAAGCGATCGCCAGATGACATACTTAAATTTTGAGTTGGTGAAATCTGCCATTAACTTGGCTATGAGGCTGGTTTTACCCATACCTCCCATTCCTAAGACCATGATTAATTGACAGCGATTAACCTGAATCCATTGGTTCAATGTTGCCAGTTCTGCGGTGCGTCCATAGAAAACGGAGACCTTGGGGGCTAAATTATAATCCCCATCAGGCTGAATTTCAGGCTGTAGAGGTTGGATAAATTGTGTTGAGTGTGTTTCTGGTTTGGCTAATGGGACGGGAAGAGATAATTGATAATCATCAGCCTCTAGCACCAGATTAAATGCTTTGAAGCATTTGACTAGAGACTTTTTATCAACTCTGACATTGCAGTTAAAAATTTTGCATAAGGTATGAGAGTCTAAGCCAGTCTGAATACTGAGATGATCAAGGGTAAATCTCTTGCTGTTATTTTCACTATATTCCCTAATTTTTATCGCCTTCTCAAGTTTATTTAAACCTTGAAAGGTGAGGATTGTCCCACGTTTACGTTTTCTTGGTAGATCCATAAGTGATAAATATAAATTTTTTTAAGCCAAGTCGAATTAGGTTAAAGGATTAGCTTTAATCGCCGGAAAAATGACCGATTTCAGGAAAAATGGTATTAATCGGATAAAAGTATAAAGATAAAACTAAGAGATTGAACATAGTATAGCGGTTAATTAATGTGTTTATCAATACAGTATTTTGCAAAAAAGGGAAGTTTTAACAATTTGAAACAATTGTGCGGTCTAATTGCTTACAGTCTCAACGCTTGAAAGGCTTGTGGTAGAGGGGTGAGAGCGATCGTTTGTCAGGATTTTTACAGCAGTTTGCTTAAGTTAGCAAACTTCCATTGCTTTGGAGGATTGGAAAGTGTACTCTCTAAAGAAGGATTAGAATAAAAGGCATTTCTAAGGAGCGCAGATTTGACAAAGGCGATTCTGAAGAGTGTGAGCTTAAAGGCGACGATTCTTGATAGTGCAAACTTAAAAGAAAATAACAAATGACCAACATAGCAAAAACTGAACCAAATAACCGCCCCAACCTCCAAAAAGGAGATAACGGAAAGTGGGTTGTCTTTCTTCAAGATATATTAAATGGATGCAAATCTAACCCATTAGACCTTGATGGAGATTTTGGTAATAATACAGAAAATGAAGTCAAACGATTCCAGCAAAAAGTCGGCTTAACAACAGATGGTAAGGTTGGTGTAAATACATGGACAGCCCTTGATAACCATGAAAAATTATTTGGCTGGCAATGTGAGTGGCCTAGTTCATTGAGTTTAACCGGCATTGGTGGAGTTGACACCTTGGAAAATGTCACCGCTAACATGATTCCTAAAGCAACCACTTTTATGGGAACGGAAACACCCCCACGTTTTTGGGGACGATATTTCCAAGGCAATAGCAACGATGGTGAGTACCTTCGCGCAAAGGAAAATAAACCTCTCCATGATGCTAAAATTCGACTTTTACCAATTTCCAGACAGACTAGAAAAGTTAATAGTTCACAACAACAAGGAAAAGAAATCGGTAGTAGTCATGCACAAGATTTGATATCAACCTTTGGTGAAGATTATCTGGCTTCACAGAGCGATAGCTTCTATTTCTTTCTTGACGTTGAAGGAATTGGCGGACAACCATCATTATCCAAAGAGTTTTATTTAGGATGGTCAGAAGCCGTGTTAAATGCCAGTAGTAAAGTAAAATTGCTTCCTTGCGTTTACCTGAGCGCCAAGCAAGATCCAACTTCAAAACAAAATCTCAGTGCTGCAATGAAAGCCGGCGCACAATGTCATGGTTTATGGGTTGCCAATTACGGTAATCAACAAACAAAGCTGCGCCCTTGGAATCGAGATCAAATAGCACCTGCCAACCCAGTTCCTTGTAAAGTTTTAATTCATCAATATGCAGGAGATATTGCCAGTGGACTATTTGATTTTAACCAAATTAATCCATTCTTAGACAATCCAGAATTAGTGATCCAGCGACTCATTTTACCACCAGCATAATTATCGCAATTTCAATAATCTGGAAGACGTTGCATTAATCCTTCATTCTTCTCATTGCCAAAAGAGAAGGATATTTTTTATTATCAATAAGTAATTGACGTTCTAATAAACGAGATTGATCATTAAACCCTAAAATTCTAGCCGTCACTTGTCCTATATTTGTGAGAGATTCAATAGTAGAATTATTCAGTTTAAAATGTTCTCCCCAATTATCCCAACGAGGATGATAAAAACGCACAAATTCTTTTTTATCTATAATAATTGAACCGATATCACTGCCTTTAAAACGATTACAATAAACACAACAATAAGCTAGATTATCTATATTTGATGAGCCACCATGTTTGATACTAATAATATGATCAATGGCACATCCTAAAATAGTATCATGTTCAGCAATCAGGCAATATTCACATAAATTATCTGCTCTTTTAGCAACTAAACGGCGAAGTTCTAGATTTAAATAAGGACGCTCCATAATTGAATTTTAAGCCTTTTCGTGAATAAAATCATAAGCCCTAGCTTTTGCTAGTCTTAATAAATGTTCTAGAATCAAATAATTATCTAATTCTGATTTTTCCTCTGAAGAAATTCCATCAGTTTTTTCTCGAAAAATCAAATCAGATACTCTTTCTTTTACTGTTTCTGATACTTGAAATTCAACTAAACTTTGAGATGTTATGCCAGCAGCGAGAAAGTTGATTATTTCTTCATAAGCTGGATTAATACTGATTGATGTTTTCATGATGATTAATTATCTCCTTTTTTAATCTCCTGAACTTTGGGTATTTAAGCACTTATCGGAAAAATTGACGGCTGGATGAGTTCTTGTTGTGATTTCTTTGTAAACCTCTTGGGGAATGATAACTTTTCCAAAAATATCCCCTAATAAGTTCATTCGTCCTACTTTTGCCAATTCACTCAAGGGGGTGGTGTTAGAAACAACAATCACTTTTGTTACTTCTCCAGCATAGCTAGGGTTTCAGCAACTTCTTGTTCTAATTCTTCCTTGCTTTGGGGTGAAAAAACAGATATTCCATAAACTGCCATTAAATCTATCACTTCTAGACGAGAAATTCCTAACAATCTGGCGGCTAGTCCACTACTAATCTCTCCGTATTTAAGTAAAGTTATAATATAGGCTTCTTTGGCTTTATATTCTGCTTCTTTGCGGCTCGATTCAGAAATATCAGGAATCTGGACACTAAGTTCGATTGTAGTTGATAAGTTATGGGTTGACATATTTGTTTTTTCCTAAATTCTGACTCACGAGTAAATAAATGTAGAGAATTGACAGATACACCAATTATATAGCCTGTGTTCTTTAACAACCAAGATATTTTCTAATAAATACGATCGCTCTCCCCAATTAGATAAATTGGCATCAAGAGCGATACCCTCAGTCAAAGCCCTAAATAGCATTAATCACCATATTTCCGCCCGCGCCATTCTTTGGGAGTACGGAGGGCAGATAAAAAGATGCGTAGAACGGCTAAAGGGTCAGCCAAGGGAGAAAGCCAGAATAACCAACCACCATTAGCATCTTGACGATCATAAGAGGGAGCGATCGCTAATAATAAAGCAAAACGAATCACCACCAAAAATATATTTAATTCTAACAATAGCATTGTCGGCAGTGAGGGAAGCAAAGGGGGAAACAGGAAATAACCCAGTAAAATCAATAGTGGTAAACCCTGTACCGCAGACAATAACCATAAATCACCCCAAACTTGAGCGCGGGAAGTTGCGTCTTTTAAATCTAGGCTACGTCCCCATTCTTTCCAGGTTTCTAAAGCCCCTTCATACATTCGCACCTTTAGCACCTTTGCCCCGTCTAAAAAGCCCACTTTAAAGCCACTAGAAGCAATATTCCGGGCTAAGGTGACATCATCACAAAAAGAACCTTTAGCGCTGCTGTAACCATTCACAGCCTGTAACACAGACCGACGACACAAAAAACACTGGCCATTAGCCATAACCCGTTCTGGTTGTTCAGTATAAATACCCGTAGGATCAAATCTATACAGTAATGTCATTAACAAAGCTGGTTGTAATAAGCATTCTCCCGGATATTTGAGAATAAATTGCGGTGATAAAGATACTAAATCATAACCTTGAGCGATCGCAGTTTTCACCAAACTTGCCACTAAACCGGGGTGGGGTTGAATATCTGCATCCATGCCCAAAAACCACTCACTACCCTCCGAAGTAAATAAAAAGCCATTATGTAAAGCCCAAGGACGACCAACCCAACCAGTAGGTAAAGGGTCATCTGTCATTAATTTAAAGCGGGGATCTGTTAATGCTGCGGTTTTCACTAGTTTGGGAGTACCATCTTGTGACTTACTATCAACAACAATAATTTCTCTAACTTCGTAACTTTGGCGACTTAAACCGGCTAACAGCGGGCTAATTCGTAATGCTTCGTTAAGTGTCGGTACAACCACACTCACAGTTCCCAATAGTTCTGGTGTGGGTTGTTGTGGTTTTAAAGCTGGATAACGTCCTGGTCCTTTGAGTAAACGAGAAAGTAAAATCGCCGTGGCCGGGACTTGTACCAGTAGCAGGAGGAGGGGAATAATATTTAGCAATTTTAACCTTGACTTTTTCTATAAATTAGCTAGTTTACATCTTCTCGCAATTTGTGTAAATTAATCTAAATTATGGGAATTTGACCGTGTAATTAGGAAAGAGGTAAATAATTTAATTTCTTCTCCCTCTTTCCTCTTTTTTCTTCCCTACTTAAAAGCAACCTTCACATTATTAACAGCCACTTCCTGAGTAGCTGCTTCAATATTCACTTTTGCGGGTACGCTAGAACCTATGTACCACAATAGCACAGCCGGAGCGACACCTAAAGCTACACCTAGTAATATAGGAATAGGAAACCCCGCGGCTAAACTCATGACTGTCGCAAAACCAAAATTACCTAAATAAACTAATAAAGGTACATTCAATTGGTAATAGTCTAATTTAATCGGGTTTTGACTCCATAACAAAGCCGCTACAGTCATAAATAAAGCACCAGTACCCATCCAACCAGCAAAGTTTTGGTAGGGCATACCAAAGAAAGCGCCTGGTTCGTGCCAATACCAGAAAGGCAGGGAAGTTTGACTCATGGCTGGGTCAAGGACAAAATCCCAGGAGGTGAGTAGTAAAGCACCTAAAACAATTGCACCAATGTGACGAAACAAGCTGGGTTTTTTATCTACTTGTAAACCGGCACGGGCTAATACATAAGATACACATCCTACATAAAACCATGAAAGGGGAATTGTAAAAGGTACTAAACCAGAAATTTTATAACCTAAGCCACTCAAGTAGCTATAGCCTCCAAAAGGAAAGCCTGTACTAGTTCCTAATAATTCACTAGTTAGGGAAATTGATAAGGATGGTATTAAAAATCCTAAAGCGCGTGCCAAACCTAAAGTTCGGTAAGCATAGAGGAACACTCCCAACGCTCCTAAAATCATATATACCACACCACCACCTGCCATACTCCACTGCATGACGGTCTCACCTGCTGCGGATAAGCTGACAAGCAATTCAGCATTGGGAATCACAATTAATATCCCCAGCAGTCCAAATACCATAGAAACGATATGACCAATTAGGCTTATACGTTCGACGATAACAAGTTGTCTCATGATCAATCCTTAATGATATGCCAGTTGGCTACTCAACTGCTAACAGTTTACAAATATTTATCAACATATTTAACCAAATGTTGATTTTTATTCTCTCACAATGGAATTAGGGGTGGAATTTACCATTCAGAAACCTTATGGGTTCGGTCAATCTGTGAAATAATGAATGCAAAGGATATTGAAAATATCAGTATATTACGACTATTCACTCTGTTTTATTCCTGACTCCTGCTATATGTTAACTTTGAAAAAGATACCTTGGTTCTCCCTGACACTTGTATTACTGAGTTACAGTACATTGGGCTGGATGATATTTGAAGAAAAAGCCCATTGGTATATATGGCTACTAACCGTGGTAACTATCCTGCTGTCCTTAATCTGTTTTACCAACCCTTGGTTAAAACTAAATGAGTATGTCAGTATTTTTTTCAAGTCCAGTGCTAGGGCTTTTGGTGTAGCTATCTTAGCAGCTTTCCTATTTTTTTTAATGGTTGCCTGGTTTCGGGCATTTCTTGACATTTTACTCATTTTGTGCGCGACTATCTTAGCGAGAATAGATCTCCAAACACTTGCTTTAAAACCAGCGCTCGCTTTTGGCTGTATATCCTTTTTTGCAGTTGCAGGTTTAGCTCTGGGCGCCTTTATCAAGCTTTATATATGAAGTATCCCATCTTAATTACTTTAAATCTTGTAGAGACGCTCTGTGTAACATCTCTACAATTTTTAGCCAGATAATTAATCACTAACTAGCTTGCTAACGCTTCTACCTCTGCTACCACCACTGGATAAACGCTAACTTTCTTCCGGCTTTTACCCTTTCTTTCAAAGGTAACTACACCGTCAACTAAAGCAAACAAGGTATCATCACTACCAATACCCACATTGTTACCAGGGTGAACCTTAGTACCACGTTGACGAACCAGAATATTACCTGCGCGTACAGTTTGTCCACCGTAACGCTTTACACCTAGTCTTTGAGCATTTGAGTCACGACCGTTACGCGTACTACCTGTTCCCTTCTTATGAGCCATAGTTTCCTCTTTTTTATTTACTTTATGAATTCCAGACCGCTAACTGTCTAGTTTAAGCTGGGAAAATTTAATTGGTAATTGGTAATTGGTAATTGGTAATTGGTAATTGGTAATTATCAATTATCAATTATCAATTCTTATGATTCCTCTGCGGGTTCTCCCGCAAATTCAGCGTCAATAATTGGACTCTCAGCACCAGTGGGGCTTTCTTCGTAAGCTAAAACTTCGCCGTTGAGATTGATAGAATTAATCAAAAATCTGGTGATTTCCTGGCGGTGTCCCCGTTTTTTGCGGGTTTTCTTTTTAGGTTTCATCTTATACACCAGGACTTTGCGACCTCTCAGGTGTCGCATAATTGTCCCTTCGACCGTTGCACCTTCTACTAAAGGTTGTCCAATAGAAAGTGCGCCGTCGTGGTTTACAAGCAATACAGCGTTAATGGTAACTTTTTCATCTGGTTCGGCGTTGAGTAGTTCAATGTCGTAAAAACGACCTGCTTCTACTTTGATTTGTTTTCCGCCAGTTTCAATAATTGCGTAGGTCATGAAATCGTCCTTGAGGTTGCCGTACAGGTAGCTGGCTATAATCTTCTATAGAGACGTATTTACAGCTTTTGCCAGCTTTTGCAGTATGTCTACCTGATCCGAGCCAGAATTAGACAGACAATCTAATATAATACCTGATTGATAGCTAATTAGTCAAGCTTTTAGCAAATAAAATTTGATTTTCAGCCTATTTCCGAAAAGGTAATTTTTTGGTTTGTAGTTAATCCTGACACAGACGGAATAAAAATCAATCTGAGTAGCTTGTACTGTTACTCAGATTTTCTTGTATATTCGCTTTAAAATTTTTTATACAACTGTTATCTTATGCTTGGTGTTAACAAAATTGTAGGGTGAATGTTGGGTTTCGTTCCTCAACCCAACCTACGAGAAATACTAGGGAAGAGGTTTTATGCGATTTTGCATTTCTTTACAGAGTTTGGTTTTATTGTGTTAACTTACTTATATTGGTAATATTGTTTATCAACAAGCTAGTGAGAAAGAATGTAGAGATGTTTCATGGAACGTCTCTACAAAGTTGCTAGGATTGCATATTATTTCATTGAGTTTCCCACAATCAGTCTTGAGATTAGAAATCTAGACTAATACAACATCTAAGGCAACCGCAAAGCCAGCTGGTTTGTTTTCAATTACGGCAAATGTATTCCCCAGGAAGGACAAATTACCACTCAAGGCGTTATAGCTGAACTGATTCAAGGAGGTAGCAAATCCAACTTGGATTTGATCACCTTCTGTCCACTGGAAGTCTTTGATGATGTCAATGCCTTCAAGTTTGCTGTTGAATACAAATGTATCAGCACCTAAGCCACCAGTCAGGGTATCAGCACCTAAGCCACCAGTCAGGGTATCATTACCACCATTACCAAAGAGTTGGTTGTTTTGAGCATCACCAATAATGGTGTCATTTTGATTTGTTCCTTTAACATTATCAAAATTGGTGACAGTAAATGTTCCTACACCTGGTACACCATTGACAGTCAATTGTTGTGTTTGTAAATTGACGTTGATAGAAGCTATATTTCCCGCAGTGGATACATCAATGGTATTATTAACTGCATTAGCATCAGCAATAATTGTTTCTATTTGAATCAATTGATCATTTCCTAGTCCACCAGCTTTAGTCACAATTCCTGTCGGTGATAAAGTTATGCTTTGACCAAGTTGGCTATAGTCTGCTGTATCACTACCTGCTCCACCATTGAGGGTATCATTACCTGCTCCACCCTTAAGCGTGTCATTACTTAAGCCACCATCAAGAATGTTATTGGCACTGTTACCAGTGATCACATTGTTATTACCATTCCCTGTACCGTTGATATTACCAGCACCAATTAATGTCAGGTTTTCTAGTCCAAATCCCAAAGTGAAGCTTACGGAGGAGAATACTGTATCTACACCACCCAAAGCATCGTTATAGTATTCCGTAACTA
>OMJF01000152.1 GCA_900299285.1 Anabaena sp. 54
AAATCACATCTACACAGACAAAACCTGCCTACGCAGGTTTCAAATCCTTAATTTTTCCTTAGTCCACCCAGGTGGACTTTGCTTGTGTAGTAGCGATTTATAATCGCCATAAACTGTTAAGACAACCTCTAAATGATAAGGAAATGTATTGATCTTTAATTAATGCTACAATGAACAAGTAGCTACTTGATGCCATATCAGTATGATCATTGCTCAAGAATTAGAAGTTCAACAAGACATCTCCGCAGATGTAACATTTCCGCCTAGTGATTTATACAGTGATGAACCGACCGTGGAAACAGAACTACATTTACGACAAATAATTTTACTTTTCAAATGTTTAGAATGGTTATGGAAAGATAGAACAGATTTTTATGCTGCGGGAAATTTGACTATTTACTATAGTCCTAACCAAAAAAATCACAATTTTTCCGAGGTCCTGATTTTTTTGTTGTCCTAGAAACTGAACGCAAAACCCGTAAAAGTTGGGTAGTTTGGGAAGAAGATGGTAAATATCCTAATTTCATTTTAGAAATTCTTTCACCCAGTACAGCCAATACTGATAAAGAATATAAAAAAGAAATTTATCAAAATACTTTCCGCACCCCAGATTATTTTTGGTTTGACCCTTATACATTAGAATTTGCAGGTTTTTATTTAACAAATGGAAAATATCAACCTTTAGAGCCCAATGAAAAAGGACATTTATGGAGTGAGCAGTTAGGTTTATATTTAGGAATTTATCAAGGATTATTAAGGTATTTTACTCCAGTAGGAGAGTTAGTCCCTACACCAGAAGAAACCGCCCAAGAAGAAACTAGAAAAACAGCAATACAAGCCCAAAGAGCCGAAAAAGAATCTCAAAGAGCAGAACGGGAAGCTAGAAAAGCAGAACGTTTAGCAGCAAAATTGCGAGAATTAAATATTGATCCAGATACAATTTAAACCATGAAACTTGAAAAATTATCAACTTTAGAAAAAACCTTTAATCAACTTCTGGAAACTCTACTGCTTAAAAAAGCAGAGCATGAACATTTTACCATCAGACTTAGCAGCGAAAGCAGTCAATTTACTCGGTTTAATTCTGCCAAAGTTAGACAGACAGGCTATGTTGATGATGGTGTGATTCAATTAACATTAATGGCCAATCAACGCAGTAGTTTTCGTCGGTTTCCTTGGACAAATAATTGGGAAATAGATTGGGAATTAGCTGATACAGCTTTACAAGAATTACGTGATGAATTACCATTATTACCAATTGATCCTTATTTGGTGATACCATCAGGAAATAATACCAGTCAAGAGGTTAATATTGGTAAATTATTAACTCCAGAAATATTAATTCCCAGCATTCTGGAAACTGTGAGTAATTTAGATTTTACTGGTATGTATGCGGGGGGAATTGTCATCAGAGGTTATGGTGATTCTAGTGGACAAAAACACTGGTTTGCTACTGGTTCATTTAATTTAAATTATTCCCTATTTATGGCATCAAGACAAGCTGTAAAGGGAACTTTTGCTGGAAGTGAGTGGAATGAATCTGCTTATTTAGCTAAAATAAATGATGGGAAACAGCAATTAGAAATCCTATCTCGTCCAGTTAAAGAATTACCAAAAGGACAATACAAAACCTATTTTGCTCCCGCTGCGGTGGCCGATTTATTGGCTATGCTTTCCTGGGGTGCTATCAGTGAAGCTGATATTCAACAAGGTAATAGTGCTTTAGCTGCTTTATCCCGTCAAGAAAAACAACTTTCCCCAAAATTTACTTTAAAAGAAAATTTTCAAGGTGGTTTAGTTCCTCGCTTTAATAATTTGGGAGAAATGGCTGCACCAGAATTAACTTTAATTGAAAAAGGTATTTTAATTAATAGTTTAGTTAATTCTCGCACTGGGAAGGAATACAATAAACTAGCTAATGGTGCGAATATTTCCGAAACTTTACGTTCTCCAGAAATCAGCGCCGGTAATTTGAGTTTTGAGCAGATTTTACCCAGTTTAGATACAGGATTATATGTTTCTAATTTACATTATTTGAATTGGAGCGATCGCCCATCTGGTAGAATTACAGGTATGACTCGTTATGCTTGCTTTTGGGTAGAAAATGGGCAAATTATTGCCCCCATTGTTAATCTCCGCTTTGATGAAAGTCTCTATCGTTTTTGGGGAGCAGAAAATTTAGTTGATTTCACCAACTTCCAAGAATTTATTCCTGAAGTCGGAACTTACGAAAATCGGCAATTAGGAGGTAGTTTAGTTCCTGGTATGTTAGTGGAAAATTTCACCTATACCTTATAGTTTATGATCAGGTTTCTAAACCCAAATTGGTGGGTTTTGTATGTGTAGATGCGGTTGCTAACTGCTGAATTCACTGCATTGGTCCTCTTAGGGAAAATTCTCCCATGCTTGGGCTACCAACTTACTTAACCAACGTCTTTGTTGTTGATCTAACATCTGGTCATCTTCCAACACCTGAGCGGTTAATTGGTCTAAAGACTGACCCTGAGAACGAACAACTTTAACTACACCAGCAATTACCGCAGCCACTAATTCTTCATCAACTGGCTGTTTTCTCAGTGCAGAAATTTCTTGGGGACTGTCTGGGATAGGATAATTCATGGCTGATGTTTACAAAATTTACAATATGAACAATAAACTTGATTAATCATTAAAATTCTTCATGGAATCTTTATGAAACTAATTAGGGCAGAGTTTAACCTAGTTTCTGCCTTTTTTAACTCTCTCTAGGTGAGTAGATTTACGAGGAATAGGAGGACAAAATGCAAGAACTTCTTTATTTAGAAATTCCTACCCCTGATACAATATCCGTACTTCAGTGGCTACAAAGGGATTTTATTCTAGAACATGGGGAAAAATTCATCACCCCAAACGGCTTTCGTGGAAAAATACCGGTTCAAAATACCGCTTCTAGAGATGTAGAACTGTCTGTATTTGTTTGGTCGGTACAGCGGACAACTTATCTGAAAGTATTCCGGTGGGGAGAACAACCTTTTCCAGGTGAGAGACTCATTCTCAAACATCTCACCCAGGAAATTAGAAGCCACTTTCCCAACTGCTATCCAGAACCACCTGTGATTGAGTCCCAAAAGTCAATTTTTACACAGCTAGAACCATATTATCCCCTAACTGTCAAATATTTCCAAAAAATGACTAACGGGGAATATCACCTCCAGCGGGTTTACTGGTGGGAGCAACAGTGGAGACAAGGGGTGAAAAATCCTCAAAAGCCTCGTCAAGTCGTGTTTTATCAAGGAAATAGCCAGGAAAAAGAGAAAATTAGTCCTGAATATGACATCATTTACATTGGTGGGGCTTTGGGGTCAATTCATGCAGCAGTCATGGCTCAATTGGGCTATAAGGTGTTGTTGGTGGAACGATTACCCTTTGGGAGAATGAACCGAGAATGGAATATTTCCCGTGATGAAATCCAAAGTTTAATCAATTTGGGTTTGTTAACAAATGCTGAACTGGAAACAATTATTTCTAGAGAGTATAAAGACGGTTTTAATAAGTTTTTTGATGCTAATAACCCCTCTAATTTAAAAGCACCTGTCCTCCACACACCCACTGTCCTAAATATAGCTTTAGATTCAGAAAAGTTATTGGCATTATGTGGAGAAAAACTTAAAGCTGCTGGTGGCGATATTGCCGACGAAACCGAGTTTTTGCGAGTTGATATTAGTCTTACACAAGTAAGTATTAATGTCAAGGATTTGCCCAGTGGCAATCAAAAGCAAATCACTGGACGTTTATTGATAGATGCCATGGGAACTGCTTCACCCATTGCTTGGCAATTAAATGGTGGTAGAGCCTTTGATAGTGTGTGTCCTACCGTGGGAGCAGTAATTGAAAAAGGCTTTGAACCTGGAGTTTGGGATTCTGAATATGGGGATGTTCTTTATAGTCATGGGGACATTTCTAGGGGAAGACAATTAATTTGGGAGTTGTTTCCTGGAGTTGGGGAAGAACTAACAATTTATCTATTTCACTATCATGAAGTAAATGCTAAAAATCCCGGTTCTTTGTTGGAAATGTATGAGGACTTTTTCACGATTTTGCCAGAATATCGCCGTTGTGATTTAGATAAATTAGTTTGGAAAAAACCGACATTTGGCTATATACCAGGACATTTTAGTATAAGTGGTAGCGATCGCCAAATTGCTGTAGATAGATTAATTGCTATTGGTGATGCTGCTTCTCTTCAATCTCCTCTAGTGTTTACTGGTTTTGGTTCTTTGGTCCGTAATTTAGAACGATTAACCACTCTATTAAATATCGCTCTCAAGTATGATTTATTGAGTTCTAATTACTTAAATAAAATTCGTGCTTATCAAAGTAATGTGGCTGTAATGTGGTTATTTTCTAAGGGAATGATGGTTCCCACTGGGAAATTTATTCCGCCCCAACTAATCAATTCTATGCTCAATACTTTCTTTGGATTATTAGTAGATGAAACCCCAGAAGTAACAGATAATTTCATTAAAGATCGCTGTGATTGGTTTACTTTTAACCGTCTAGCATTGAAAGCAGCGACCAAAAATCCACCATTGCTATTGTGGATTTGGCAACTAGCAGGTTGGCAAGATTTATTGCGTTGGCTTGGCAATTATTTCAACTTTACTGGTCATGCTTTAATTAGTGTTATTTTGAAACCATGGTTACCACAGTTTTTAAAATGGAGTCAGTCCTGGTTAGAAACTCGTTTTCCTGGATTATGGTTGCAACTGTTAGTCATTAACTATGCAATTTCCACAGGTAGACCACGATTACCACCAGTATTGCGCTAGTACCGCA
>OMJF01000153.1 GCA_900299285.1 Anabaena sp. 54
GGTAATTTGAGTCCAGGGGCTTGACAGTGTTTTGAGTTTGGGGTATGATAATGTTACTTGTGGGAAATACTGCGTCCATATATATAAAGTTTTTATATATGAAGATAATTGACGCGATCGCTTTTCATCAAACCTCCGTAACCAAGGTAATTTTTGTGTTGAGGGTGATGATAAAAGAATGGAGTTTGTCGCCCAGTTTTGGCAAATTCACAGAGATTTAGATATTTGGGTTTCTGATTTTGACTCGAATCTCAATTATAATCATCCCATTTTTCAATGGTTTGGTGTTCCCAATCACCAATTGCGGTTTAATATTAATTTTGTAGGGGCAAACCCCCTTTGGTTGCCCATAAATCGGGGTAGGCACGAAATCCCTATCCTATTTGGAAGTGCAAGCTATCAAGTTACCCATAAATCGGGGTAGGCACGGGGTGCTACCCTTACGACCCCTACATTTCTAAAGGTCAAAGTGGATTTTTACAGGAAAGCCTGGAAGTAGTTTCAATCCTAAACTCCAGCTTTATCATAATCTTTTAATTACTCTACCAATTCTTCAGAAAGAATCTGAATCAAATTACTCTTTGATAGGTTCAGATACTTGAATTAGTACCTGCCATGCCTGCTTTTGTAAAAAAGGTAACTTAAACAACATTTGGTCGATAAATTCTAGTGTACTTAATATTATCTGAAAACCTGGAAAACCCACAAATATGCTTGCACCTAGAGCAGTTAAATAAAAATATTTAATCTCTACTTTTTTGAAATATCGCTTGATTAGAGCTAAATCACTTTCTAAAAGAGGATGTTCATCTTCCGAAGGAATTGATGGTGTTAAACTACGGAATAAGTTAATAAATATATTATGCCCTAGTGGTTCAATAAATATTGCTTTACCCTCTGGCTTAAGAACATTGACAATTTGTTTAATAGCTTTCTCAAGTTCGAGATGATGTAAAATTCCCGAACCACAGATCAAATCTATGGAAGAATAATTAAATATTAACTCCTCCGCATTCATAACTTCAAATGAAAGATTACCCTCTATTCCTTCGGACATTGCTTTAGCTGTAGCAACTTCAATAGCTACTGGAGATATATCAATTCCAGTAACATATTTGGCCTGGTTTTTCGCTAGAGAAAAAGCATAACTTCCAGTTCCGCATCCATATTCAATAATTTGCAAACCTTGACAATTTTCTCTTAATAATTGCTCATATTCTTTTTTAATAGACAGAGCTACCTTATAAAATTTTCCAACCTTTTTTGTTCGCTGAGAATCATCAGCAAATCTCTGATCATGAAACTTTTGTTCACGCTCAATCCTTGATATCTCAATTTCTGTTTGATGTTCTTGCATATTTAATCTCCCTTTTGGAATTTACAATTATTACCAGCCATTTAAACCAAGAATTTTATGTTTTACTAGCTGATAGCCATAACCTAAAGAATGAGCAATGGGCATTGTTAATAATACGATGCCACAGAAAAACCAGCGACTTAAAAATGATGGTATTTTATCTTTATCACCTCGCCAAATTTCTGACTCGAAACTATTTCTTAATTGGAATGTGACTCGCCAACTTTCTAAAAATGGCAATAATAGCCCTATTATAACTAATATTTCAATAGGCAAACCCAGCAAAGGAAACAATAAATCAATTAATAATAATAAGGTCGTTAATGAGATTACAAAAAATGGTAATATGCCTCTTATTTGGGACTTAATAGAGTGTTTAATGCTGGTTAAATAACGACCTCGACCGTATTTAAAATATTGAATATAGAGAGACTTGAATGTTTTTCTGGGATAGTACCAAACGCGAATTTCCGAACTGATGTAGATTTCATTTGGGTTTTTTTGAAGTAGTTTCTGATTTAGTTCTGCATCTTGATTCGTGATTTGAGAAATATCAAATCCATCTACATCAACTAATGCTTGTTTCCAAAAACACCCTAAATAAACAGTGTCCGCATAACCGTTATAATTTGGGTCTCTATATTTTGCACCACCGTTACCTAAAATACTTTTAGAAGCAATAGCAATCCCAGATTGGAAAGCAGTTTTAGCAACAAAACGTTGCGCCCCACCAACATTGAGAGCTTTGGATTCTAGTAATGCTTCTACACATTTTTCTATATAGTCAGGAGCGTAGTCTGAATGAGCGTCGGCTCTCAGAAAAATTTCACCGCTGCATTCTTTTATTATTAAATTTAGTCCAGCAGATTGAACTTTTAAGGGGTTGTGTATTAGTTTGACTCTAGGATCTTCTAAGGATAGATTTTTAACAATATCTTGAGTTTCATCTGTACTACCACCATCAGCAACGAACACCTCTATTAAATTTGGATATCCTGTTGACAGGAATGTTCTGACTACCCTTTCTATATTCGCTGCTTCGTTATAGGCTGGTATTGCTACTGTTAAGGTAGGATTGGCTATATTTGTATTAATCATGTGTAACCTTTTCGTAATTTCATCTAGACCGATTTTATGATTAACATTTTCTCAAAACTATGAGTGTGCCGCGAATTGCCAACTCATTCAAATCATAATTTGAGAATTCTTTATTAATCTTAAGTGTTTTTATTTGTTCAATATCGGATGGTGTACCTCCATAGTAGTTGTCTTCTAAAACATTAAATCCACTCTCGCAAAATAGCTGCAAATATTCTTTATGCCTTAATCTATTTTGATAGTGTAATGAAGGATTAAAAAATGTATTCCAAGTTGCTTGATTAAACTTGAGAAAATTGTACACAGAAATATTTTTATCAAAGTATGAATAATGGTCTTGGTAATCAATCTGAAAGCTCAAGATGCCATCTTTCTTTAAGATACGATAACATTCCTTTAAAATAGCTTTGATATCATTTGGAGGAATATGTTCTAAAGTATTAGTTGAAGTAATACAATCAATTGAATTATCGCTCAAACCTGTTTTTCTGGCATCAGAAGGTGCTTTATATTGAATACCATAGAATTTTAAAAATACAGACTCAAAGTCAAGTTTATCCTTAATATGTGTTTTTGGTAGGCGTGGGAAAGTGAAAACTTCATTTAAATGTTCAATAATTTTTATTGAATTATTAATCAATTCAGGTCTAACCAACCGTCGGATATCAACTATAATTTGATGGTCAACTCCCATTGTATAAAACAATAAAGGTTGAGCCATGTCCCATCCCGCTCCAAACTCATAAAAAGTAGCTTCACTAAGATTGGATGAGTTGTATTTTTGAAAATTTTGTATATGCTTTTGTGCAAGCGACAGTTTTTCTTTGAATTTTGTTTCTTTAACAGGTAAGTTTCTAGTAATTTTTGTTTGCAAAAAATAATTTATATATTCTCCAAAAGGAATTATTGAGAATATAGATTGTAAAGTAGATTTGTATTTCCAGTTCATTTTTTTAATTTTTTAAATTTGTCACAAGCAAAATTGCTTGATTTTTCTTATTTATTAAGCCAACAAAGCATATTCTTGACAGCTAATTCTGGATCAAGATGGGAATTGAAAGATGGAGTTGGTAAAAAGCGATCGCGCATGGTTTGTCCTGCATTATAGGTTAGTTTAATTTCCTGACAAAGTAAATCTAAATCATTGCTATTAAATAAAATTCCGTTGAGACCACTTTTAACCATTTCTCCGTTAGCTCCAACATTGCTGGCAACAACTGGTACTTTTTCTCCGAGAGCTAAAGCAATTGCACCACTTTGAGAAATTTTTCTATAGGGAGCTAAAACAAAATCTGATAACCGGAGAACTCCTAAAAGTTCTGAGTAGCTATAACTAGCTATTTTTAGGAAAAGTTTGCTACTATCAATCCCTAATTCTCTTAACAAAGTTTGATTAGCTTGTAAAGTCCATCCCTTACCTAAACGTCCTAAAACAACACCATATACATCTAGTTTTGCTAAGGTTCGATAAAATATATCAATACCATGATCTAAATCAAGCCTAGATACATAAGCCATTATTGGCTTACCCTTAGATCCAATCTTAATCTGTGATACCAAGTCATTATCCGACTGAACACTCTCCATCATAGGATGAAAGTGAGGATGCAACATTACATAAGTCTTCTCTACCTGCAAGTTAAAACGTCTTAAGCCCTCTTCCCTCATGTGTTCTGAAAGAAATATTAATCTATCAAATGAGGAAAAAAATTGCTTGTTTTTATTTTGATTGCGCTGAAAAAACCAAAATGGTTTTTGTTGCAGATCCTCGAAATTGTGAACTAGCATAGTTATATTTTTGGCTTTTCGTCTAAATAAACCTAGACCCATTAGTTCCAGTCTAGGTAAAGAAACTCCTGAAGAATACAATAAAATGCTATTATTATTTAATTCACTTGCTATCCTGTTAAAACTAGGATAATATTCTAAAAGAATCTGTATCTTTTTAAATGGATGTAATTTACCTAATTGCAAAGAACTAAACTTGCTAAAAAAAGGATTGAAAGTAACTGTTTCATTTAGTTCCATCTCATTTCTATTAGTTGTTATTACTCGGAAATTGAAGTTGCCATCTAAACTTTGTTTAGATATTTGCTCTGCGATTAGTTTTAAAAAATGTGCATCTCTATTAATCGGATCAACCCAGATGATTAAATTCACTTTTATTCTTATCTCCAATATGATTGGTTTTTTAATTTCATTATAAATCTCTCTAAGAGCTTAGTTTCAAACAAACGTATATAAATTCTTGGTAATGAGAAAATAGATATTTTTTTCTTTTCAGAAGACTGAAAATTTCTCATCGTACTACTTGCAGTAGACATCCTAAATCTATATTTCGCATCTGGTACTCTGATAAATTTAGTCTTACTAGCAATTTCTGAGATATGTTCTTGATCAGCAACTAATCCACTATTTAAGTTAAACGGATAAGTTTTTTCCAAAGCAGTTGAGTAAATAGCATTGGGGTGAAATATAATAGGGACTTCTTTTTGAACAGCAGGTATAAAAAATGGGGGCTTTCTTGAAAAAAGGATGTCAGATTTTTCATTGATAAAATCAACAGTACCATATAAAGTATGATTTTCATGATGATTTAATTTAAGTATTACTTGAAACATTGTTACAAAAAAGTATTCATCAATCTCGTCATCCGAGTGAATATACATTACGTAAGGTGATTTAACCAGCGAAACTGCATAGTTCAAAGCCTCATATATTCCAGATGGTTTGCGGGACAAGACTAAAGTAGATGGTGACACTTTTTGAACTATTTCAATAGTACTATCTTTAGAAAATCCATCTACAACTAAGTGAGATATTTTTACACTACTTACGCGACAACAAGAAAGTTTTATGGAATCAATACATCTTCTAATATATTCAGAAGAATTGTAAGTAAGAGTTATAATTGTTAAGTCTGATTCTTTTAAATCAAAAAAGCTAAATTCTTTCATAAAGAAATTTTATTTTAGATAATTAACAAATTTATAGAATCTTATATTTACCATTTCCTAAGTACGCTTCTATTACTTGCGAATTTTTGTCATAAAAATTAAAAAACATATTTACAGTATCATTAACGCTAATTCGATTCTCTTTAATGAAATTAAATTTTAGATTAGGAAATTCCAGTTCTAATCCTCTATAAATTGCAGGATGAATGCTAAAATATGTCCCACCTAGAAACTCTGTTGCTATTAACCTTTTCATCAAAAAGTTTTGATTGTCTAAAAAACCAAGTCGTTTTAGAATATTAGAAGCACAATAAAAAAGAATATTATTGCTAGGATGGTTCATAGTCCAAAGAAGCCGCTTCAGTTGATAATTATGCCTAATATAACTAGCTATTTTTATATCTATACTAAATTTACATTCTCTCTTTTCTAATTCATCTATTGATGATTTTAAATCTTCTTGAATTGACAATGTATCAAAAGCTTCGGGATCATTTAGGAATTTTATGACATCTTTGACTTGACAACCACGAATAAACATATCAATTATATTTTTATTATGATAATCACCAAACGGTCCCACAAAAACCCGATCATCGTTTATTGAATTTGGCTTACTAACATATATAATTTCTGGATTATAGCTATTAAAATATAAAGAGTGAAATGATATCGATAGCGAATGCGGCTTGAGTAAATTTTTCAGAAATTCAGTACCAAGTTCTTCTATTCCCCTATATCCTGATCTGACTGGTTGATATATGAACAAATCAATTTCCTGAATAATGCTTTTCAAATTTTCCAAATCAGCTTTTTGTATTTTGAAAACCGGCTTAAATTTGACTATCTCATAATTGAGAGAAAATTCTGGATTAGCACATAGAATACGAGATAATATAGAGGACTGACAGTTTCCATAAACTAAACATTTTTTTCTGTTAGCTGATTTTATTTGCGTGGTAATTGATACAATAATCTCCAAAGACTTGTTTATAGATTTATTAACTAAACTTTGTGTCATTATCATCATAAGTAAAATTTTATCTTTCACGTCTCAAAAAATAAATAAATTCTCAGAAAAGAATATCATCACAACTGTATAAGCGATAAAAGGGAATGTTAGAAATAAAACATAACTCATTTTTCTTATCCTTGTGATAGAAACTGAAAATGCCAATATTTCAATTGTAAAAATATAGTAAATAATTCTCCTGCCAAACTCCTGTATTCCAGGGGAATAAATCGAATAATAACATAATCCATATCCAATAAATCCTAGAGAATATAGGAAAATTGCTAAATGTTCTGAGAATGGTTTTATAGATTTATAAAATTTACTATAACTACGATTTTTAATTATAGGGATTATAAAATCAGTACAAAACAATAATTGAATAAATATTGCATTTTTACTTTCTACTGCAAAAGTGAAGGTGCTTAAAGCATTTTGATAATTCGAGTATTTTTCCAGAGCTAAATCGTAAGAATTCAGTGGGTTAACATTCACCAAATTAGATAGAATATATAAAACTCCTATTAATAAACTAATAGATACTAGTATTTGTACTATTTTTTTAAAAAAGTTGCCATGACTGTATAGTGACCAGCGTAATAACAGGATAAATATAAAAATTATTACACTAATTAACAGTGAAGAATAGTGACATAGAAAAGCCAATACTGCAAATAGTATAGCAAATAATGCGTTTTTCCAATTAACTGGCCTCGAATTATTATAAATAATAAGATTTCTTGAGTAGGAAACAAGAAAAGAAGAACATAAAACTAGAAATGATGCAGCCATTAGCTGTCTTGATTGATTTAAAATCAACTCTCCTAAGAATGCCGGTAGTACTGCTACAAAAGAAATTGCTGGTATATAAATATTTTTCCCGACTGCATTTTCTATAAAATAGATTATGTTTAATAACAAAAATACTACTATAGTAGCGTGCTAGATGAAAGCTCCATTATCAAAGTTCCTAAATAACCATAAATAAATAGTAGAAAGAGGTTCATAGGGGCTAGATTCTAGAACTTTGTCAAGCCCAAATGTTGATATGCTGTTAAGAAAATTTTGATAAACGTTAATATCATTTGTTTCCCGTGTACCAAGGTAATATAAAGAAAAAATGCAGCAGCATAACAATATTTTTGTAATTTGGTAAGATTTTGGATAAAAGCGAGGCAAATAAGAGATCAATGTTCCCGACAATAACAAAGTTAAAAAGAATATCGGTTCAGGGGTCATATTTTATTTTTGGCGTTGCTGATTAAGAGTATGATTTTATTTCACGCAGAGGCGCTCTAGGCGCAGAGAGTAAGAGTTTCATTTTTTTGATTTTTCAATTTCATACCCCAATTCAGCAACGCCTATTTTTGTTTGCAAACAAACTCCGATAAAGGTTTATATATTTCTCCGCTTGAGCTTTTAGGGTAAAGTCATTATTTACTTTTTCCCTACCACGTTGAGAAAGTGATAGCCAACGCTCTTTGTCTTTGTCTTCAAGCACCCAAGCAATTCCTCTAGCTAAGTCATCTACATCAAAAGGTTTAGCCAAATAACCATTTTGTTCATGTTGTATCATATCACACATACCGCCAATATCAAAAGCCACACAAGGAGTACCACAAGCTAAAGATTCCATAACTGTGTTTGGTAAATTATCTTGCAAAGAAGGAGCAATAAATACATCGGCTGCTGCATAGACTAAGGAGAGGGAAATATCATCATTTAATCTGCCTAAATAATGTGATTTAAAACCAAGTTCAGGAGGGTTATTAGGCTCAGATGCACCAAATACTACTAGTTCTACTCGCTCTTTCCAACCAGCTTGACCGAGATTTTGTAAAGCTGCTTGTAGCAGTTGAAAACCTTTTCTCGGATCGCTAGTTGAATTTATAGCTCCAAACAAAATCAGTTGCTTATCTTCAGGTAAACCGAGAATAGACCGTGCTACAGATTTTTGAATTGGTTTATACTGTTTCGTATCCAGTCCATTAGGAATAACCTCAATTCTCATATCTTTTAGTAAAGAGCTAGAAGCAGCACATTTAGCTAACCAATGACTGGGAGTAACTATAGTTAAATTTAAGTCTTGCCATGCCTTTGTTTTACGTTGCCAAATCCAGCGTGATAAGTCTTTTTCTTTATGACTATGCAGTTGGGGACACGCACCACAGGAGTTTGTGTAATTAATACAATCTCCGTTGTAGTGACAACCTCCAGTAAATGCCCACATATCATGGAGCGTCCAAATTATGGGTTTGTTGAATTTAGCAATAGTCTCTATTTTTAGATAGCCACCATTAATCCAGTGTAAATTAATCACATCAGGATTGATTTTATCTACTTGTGCGACTAAGTTATCTGGTAGCCATTGAACGGAATAGGTAGTGCGATCGCGTTGGGGATAAAGCTGTAATGGTAGAATATCAAGAGTGGGTTTTAATTTATCAAGACCTTTACCTAGTTTGCTTGCTGGGAAAATTACTGTATAATTGTAACTTTGCTTATTTTGTACAAGCATTTGAGAATCTACACCAATATTTTTTAAGCCTCGATGTAAACGATAAGTGTCGCGGACATCACTTATATCAAACCCATGTACAGGAATAGTTTTGGATACAAAAGAAGGACATTTGATCACAAATGGGAGCGGTAGAACCGATTTCACTTAATTTAAAACTTGGAAGAGAAATTATCAATATTATGGAATAATTTAAAATTTTCTCTTAACCAGGATTCATCTTTCTCCCACCATTTTGTATCTAACAAGAAATTTATAATTTCCTCCCTAAATCTATACCTGATTAATTTAGCAGGAACGCCACCATAAATAGCATAACTAGGAACATCTTTTGTTACTACAGCACCAGCACCTATAATTGCTCCATCACCAATTTTAACATTGTCTTTAATAAGAACGCGATTACCAACCCAAACATCATTACCTATAATTATATTACCAAATTCATCAAAATAATTTTGATCTGCAAAAGTAGTTTCTAATGCTTTGGCTGTCGAATAGAAAACTGGAGAAGTTGAAACGTATTGACCCGATGGATGTTTACCCAAACCAATCATACAATTTTGTCCAATTGAGCAAAATTTTCCTATTTCAGTTCCTCTAATTTGGGAAGCAACTCCAATATAGCTATATGAACCAATTTTTGATTCTATTACTTTAGAATAAGGATAGACCTTGACAAAGTCACCTACGTGTGATCTTACCACCAAAGACGTATATGATTGATAAAAATTATGTTCTCTATACTTAATTTGATTTTGAAAAAAATTTAACAATAATCGTGAGTGTTCAATAATTGGATTTTTGAAAAATTGTTTTATATTCATAAATTAATCTTCAAGATAGTCAAATATTCTTGACTGGGGGATTTCAAGAACATTTTTATTAACAGAATGTTCAATGAGTTTGTGGTGAATATAAATCACTACAACAAAGTCAGTTTTTGATAACCGAAAAAAACAATTTTTGAAGTGCTTAGGTAGTTTTTGCATACATAGGCGTAATTTACATTTGCCCAGTATAGGATGAATTTACACAGGACAAACATCCTCTAATTTAATTATTAATTAAACTAATAGTTAGTTTTGCATTTTCGCTAAAAATAACTTCTTCAATTTTCTTTGAATGCGTAGAACTAAAGATGGGGAAAATCTTGTATTTTGAGTATATTTGTCAGCTTTTTTATTATGAATCATGAATGGAGGATGAACTAATGGTAGATCAAGTTTTTCTAAGCAAAGGTTTGCATACGGATTATTCTGATCTATTGTATGCGTTCCTGCCATACCAAAACCTATGTTTGAAACTAAATTTTTTTCAGGAAAGATTCCAAATCCACTGTGAACGCGGCATGAAAAAAACCATGGATAAAACCAACTATTGACTTTATTTTCATAAGCTGATTGAAAAATTTTCACCCAATATTTTACAGACCGATCATCAAATAATAAGTTATTTAGTAATTTTTCAGTTTTAACTTGTGGCCATAAATTCATGTTCACATCATTATATTTCCACGCTCGTTTCCACGTTGCCCATCCCCAACAATCATGAAACATGGAATAATAATAACTGTAATTACTATGGCTATTATAATTAATATTTCGATTTACTAATTGGAAGTTTACTCCACAGATTGACATAATTCTTGAGTCATTTTCATAACGTTCTAACAGGTTTTCACAAAAATCAAAAAATGACAAATCAGGTAAACAATCGTCTTCTAGAATAATAGCTTTGTCAACATTATCAAATACCCAATCTAGTCCACTAGAAACTCTTTTTTTACAACCCAAATTAACATCAGAATAATTGGTCAATACCTCGCATTCCCAATCAACACCGTCAATAACTGCCCGCGCAGCAGCACACTTTTCTGCTTCTCCTGGACGGTCTCCACGGGGTCCATCTGCAATTACCAAAAGCTTGGGAGGTTTAGCCTGACGAATGGCTTCAAATACTCTTTTGGTTGTATCTGGACGATTAAATATGATAAATGCAACTGGAGTTTTCATAATTATTTTTGCTTGTTTTGATTATGCGGCGTTGCTGAAACCAGGTATGAATTTAGGTGTAGAGACCTTCCATGGAAGGTCTCTACAAAGGTTTTGAAATCATCAAAAATCATTTTCATACCCCAAATCAGCAACGCCGATTATGCTATAAATAGTATTCTATCAACTGGATTAGTTTATAATTTAAGGGTTTACCTTCCAGTACAACTATATCTGCGTTAATTTTAGAATCACTATAGTCTCGAGATTGTTTAGTAGGAATAGTATAAAACGTTAAGTAAAGCATAAAAAATGTAGCAGATAAAATTAAATATTTTCTATATTTTATTTTTTGAGATATGGCTAAAAATGGAATATTTATTAACCACAAAGGGTAATACAGGAAATGAAATAGCCCTAATCTAAGTGGTAGTAACGACAATGGTAGAGTAGTCATAATAGTTATTATTTGAGCCATGCCAAGAAATCTTATAGATGTCAAATATTTTCGCTCATTTGCTTCAAGATATACATTTTTGTTTAATTTGAGACTACATAAAAGACCTAATCCTGTTTGTAGGAAAAAGATTGGACTAAAGATTTTTATAAATGTATCATTTTCTTTATCAAGAAACCATTCCGCCTTATTTGATCCTATTAACCCTGATCTACCAAATATCATGATAAAATCCAACAGCCTTGATGCTATCATATCAGGTTGAAATATGGTTAATAAAAAACATGATAAACATATTATTAATATAAATTTTCTAAAAAAAGATAACAATCCTGTTGGGATCTTAATTTGTCTAAATTGTGTCGAAAAGTCCTGAAATATTAACAAAGATAAAATCGTAATACTACCATAATGAATAAAAACAGATATTATTCCTAGTGAATAAAATATAATTTGCTTATGTTTGTAAAAACTAATAGCTAGTAACATAATAGAAAGCGATAAGCTGGATCTTAGCAAGAAAATTGGAAGACCCATATAAGGCTGAACTAAACTAAAATATATAGAAATGATTATATATGATATGTTTGATTGATTTAAATTCAGGCATATTTTTGATATACCTATAACTGAAAGTATATTAAATATTAGAGCAGTTAACAGCAAGAATAATCTTTCATTGTTACCCGTCAAAATATTTAGACAATGTTCATATACCTGATAAAGTGGTTCAAACTGAACATCACTAGAAATTTCTAATGAAATAGCATTTTTAAATGATTGTACATATACCAAAGTATCACTTCTAGGTATTATAGTTCCTGCTATCAAGGAACTTATTACAGATGATGAAAATACTAGAAAAGCTGATAGTGATAAGTAATTAATTTGCTTATTTTTATAATCAAAAAAAAATTGGCAGTAAAGCAAGCAAGAGGTGGATATAGAACTGGGTAAAGGTAAAGAATCGGAATGCAGATTAAGAGTAATAATTCTTTCATAGTTTCATTCAGGAATAGCAAAATCTAACAGTTTTCATAGTTATCTTTATCTTAAAGATACAACCAATTTACGACAAAAAGGGTATCATAGATTTAACCTGAATCCAAAATATTATTCTTGTTTTTGGATGAGTAGCATTACTTAAAAAAGAAGCAAATGCTTGAGAAATTACAGTAGCTATAGCTGCACCAACTCCACCATAGGTTGGTATTAGAAATATATTTAAAAATACATTGGTAATTGCCCCTATAATCGTTCTGCGGAGGGCAAATTGCGTTAAGCCTTCTGCAATAAACCAGGATGATGTTCCCACTCCCATAAACACAAACAAAGAAGCCCAAATATGAATTGACAATATAGATGCTGATTCTTCATAGCTTTTCCCAAATAATATCGTAATTATTGTTCCAGATAGAAATGACATTGGCACAGCGACAACAACAGAAAGCAAAGATAACAGACGTAAAAACTGTTCTATGCGACGGTAATATAAAGATTCACTGACCTCTTTAGCAGCATAAATTGCTGGGGATACTGAAGAGGCCATCGCCATAGGAATGAAATACCAAACCTCAGAAATCCGGGTCGCTGCTGAATAAAGCCCCACCGCTTTATCTCCAACCATTTGGCCTAGCATGATCTGGTCAATTCTCATGTAAATCATGATAGTTACACCAGACAAGATCAAAGGCCAACTTTCCTTGAGAAGGTTCTTAGCTAATGGTAGATTCCAAGGCCACAACCAAGGTGAATAACCCCTAACTCTGTAGGATATTATCAATCCTATCGCACCTAAACTTACCTCTCCTAATCCTGCCCAAGCAAAAGCAATTAATGGGGCATGAATGCTAATTAAAATGACTTTAACTAAAGCAGTAATGACAAAAGCTGTATTTTTAGCAATGACAGTATACTTTGACTGTACCTGAGATTGAAACCAAAGATCAATTGTATCAAAAGCTTGAAAAATCCCTACAGATGACAATATCGCTACTAGGGAAATAGTCAATTGGTCATCATGACGCACCACAATAATAGAGCTAACAGCTAATACTAAAGCAGTAACACCACCAAACAATTTCAGCCAGAAAGCTGTTCCTAAAATTTGGGATCTTTTTTCAGGTTCACGGACAATGGAGCGGACTACTATGGCATCTAAACCAAGGGTGGAAAGGGTACTAAATAAAGCGACAAAAGCAGTAGCATAGTTAAAAACCCCAAACTGTTGTACTCCTAAGTAGCGAGCGACCCAAACCCCCACAAATAACCCCACACCCATGCGAAGTATCCGGTCTGCAAATAACCAACCTGTATTCGCAATAATTTCTCTTAGTTTATCACTTGATTTAAGAAATGACAACTTCTTTTTTAAATTTAATTTACTTAGCATGGGACAATTTTCATTTTGGGCATATTTCCTGGCATAAATAACTAACTTTGTCCAAAAACGAAGTTAAGTCCGGCAAATAATTTATCTAAATTAGATATACTATACTCTTGGATATTTTTGATAAAATCCTGCTCTTGTAGTTGTCCAAATTCCCATATTTTACCATTAGAAACAATACCATATAATAATTGTTCCGGTTTATTATTTATCTTTTGAGCAGCAATTAATTCGGCTAAACATTGTCCCCACCCTTCCTCAAAGTTGTCTTTTTTAGCTTCTACTAATATTAAATAAGGAGACTCAAAAACAATTTTGCCTCTAGGTGATCTTTTAGCAACAATATAATCAGGGATACCTGATAGTCTTTCATCGAAATTTAATGGCTGATGACTCCATATTAATAACTTATCTTTATACTTTTGCCAAATTTCAATTAAAATAGGAAAAATAACTGCTTCACAAATAGCATACTCTGAGTTAAATACAACTCCTTCCCGTAAAACTAATTCAAAACGATTACGAAAGTAATCATCAATTTCTAAGGGATTTTCTTGGATGAAATTCTCTTCTTGATAAGTTAAAGGAAAGTCCCCTAAGACTTGGGCAATACTTTTGTACTGATTATAAGACATGATTTTGGTCTTTAATGTAGAGACGTTCCATGGAACGTCTCTACAAGGGTTGTAAGTCACGCATATTTAATTTTCACCAGATGTCTATTGATTGCCAGCGGAATAGCGATCAGGTGCAGCGCCTTGTTAGAATGATTGCGATTGGTTTATTTACGCCGTTTTGTACTATAGTTCATGGGGATTGATTCCCTTTGCCCGTAATTGTGCCAGCAACTTTTCCATTCTCTGTTGTTCTTGTGCTAGTAATAATTCTGCTCCCTCTGCTCTTTGTAGAGCTTCCTGAGCTTGCTGTTGTGCTTCTTGGGCTTGCTGTTGTGCTTCCTGGGCTTGCTGTTGTGCTTCCTGGGCTTGCTGTTGTGCTTCCTGGGCTAGTTCATGCTCCGTAGGTAAAAGAACCCCATCCAAAGTTGCCCACCGACACCAAACAGTATCGGCATAGCCGAACACCCCAGACCACTGCACTAAGGCTAACCCTAACTGCTTACTAACCAATCTATTTTGGGCATCGGGAATTATCGACTCATAACCATCACTGCCCATACTAAACCCAGCAAAATCACTGGGATTAAAGGGATCAAACCAGAAATACTCTGGTACTCGCAACCGTTTTTGGTAAATTTCTTTTTTCTCTGCTTTATCCCGCGCTGCGGTGCTTGAGGACAGTAACTCTACTACTACATCTGGACTTTTACCTTCTTCCCAAGTTACCCAGCATTTACGCTCACCTTTGGGAACATCTAGCACGGCAAACATATCTGGACCGCGAAAATCGTGGTTTTTTAATTGATGGGGGCTAAAATAAACAAACATATTTCCGCCCACAAAGGCATTGCGATCGCGTAGCCAATATGACAAAGGATCAACTAGTAAATCCATTTGCAGTTTATGGCGGTAAGTCTCCATGGGAATGCCATCATCGTAGAGTAATTCGTCTTGGGTCGGCGGCTTAACAAAATCTGGTGATAAATTAGATAAATTATCTATCTGGGGGTTATTTAGTTTGGGCAATGTTGATTCAGTCATATATCCTGCGATGGAATCTTTCTCTAGGGTATGGCTTAATTAAGCCATTCTCAACCAGCCAAATACATCATCAACAGTTAATTTTAACTCTATTCCCGCCAATACAGGTAGAATATCTGTTTTTTCCATCAGTATTGGTTGGCGATCGCATAAAAATACTAGAATACTTAAATCA
>OMJF01000154.1 GCA_900299285.1 Anabaena sp. 54
AACCCAACCTACTGGAAATTTACACCTTCATAAATATCGTTAAAAGGAATTTGAAAATCTATTGATTTTAAAGACAATATATCATTGAATGATTCATATTCAGTTAATACCCATTGTCCCTCTACATTTTTAGCAAATTGTTCAATAAAATATTCATATTGGTTAATCATAATATATTCTTTCAATTCAGGAAGAGAACGATAAAATCTAAATTTGTCAGTTTGATCATAATTTATAGTTGATTTAGATAACACTTCTACAATTATTAAAGGATTTGTTACTTGAGTAGTTCCAGTTCCTTGATATTTTGGTTCTCCTTGAATTACCATAATATCTGGATAAGTATAGATTTGATAACGTTGTAGCCATAATTTAACATCACCCATATAAATCCTGTAATTTTTACCCCGCATATTAAACTTAAAATTGGTGCAAAAATTCAAAGCTATTTCATTATGATTTGTAGTTCCACCAGTCATAGGTATAATTTCCCCGTGTATATATTCATTTTTAAATTCTGATTTTTCCTCTAGTTCTATATATTCTTCTGGAGTGTAATATTTGCTGGATGTTGGAACTTGCATATCAACCTCATATTTTTAATTTTAATTACCCAGGATAATGCTTGGCTAAAAATTCCTGTGCTTGAACTTTATCCTTAATTATACCATCTACAGTCGCAGTCAATAAATCATCAAGCATTTGCTTATATTGGGGACTAGGTTTATAACCCAATTGTTTTAAATCATTTCCATTTAACAGCGGTTGAATATTTCCCCAATTTGTTAAATATTGCCAAATTATTCTTCTAATTTTCCGGGAACTTTGTAAAGTAATTAAAATTAAAGTTTGTAAATCATATTTTTTGAGTAAATATACAGTTTGACTGGGTTTTTCAAAAGTGGATAATAATTTCATTACCTCAGATTGAATTTGTGATAATTTCTCTAATCTGCTCATACTGTCATCAGCTAATTGGAGATTTTTAGCAACTTTTTCTCGATATTCTGGTTTTAAATAAGCTATTAATACCTCCAGACGTATTTGCCAATTTATCAAAGTTCGTTCTTTGTCAAATTTACTTAAACAGTGTTTTAATAAATTTAATTGTCGGTTAAGTTCTCTATCTAATTTTAGCGTAGGATGAATACATTGTAAAGCCCCTAAATTATTAAGTAATTCTAAAGCTGATTGCCAATAAGGTGCTGCTAAAATATATTTTAGTTCAGTTTTTAGTCGAGTTTGCAAAGCCGGAGTTTTACTATTTTCTTGACTAGTACGATTATAAACTCCGCTATTTATAGCATAACGAATATAAGTTTCTGTTTGGGGTTCTAGAGAAAATCCAAACCGTACCGCAAACCGCACCCCGCGATAAATTCGAGTTGGATCTTCAATAAAACTATTAGCGTGTAAAATTCTAATTTGCTGATTTTTTAAGTCTATAAAACCACCAAAAAAATCTAATAATTCACCAGCACGAGGAGAAGTTAACCGCAAAGCCATAGCATTAATTGTAAAATCTCGCCGATATAAATCTTGACGAATGGAACTAGCTTCAACTTCTGGATTTGCTGCTGGATAAGGATAAAACTCGGTTCTTGCTGTGGCAATATCTACCCATAATGAATCTAATAATATATCTTTATGCCATAATAAAGCCGCAGTTTGAAAAGCACCATGAATTTCTAATCTCGCATTTTGATAAATGTGCTGTAATGCTTTAGCTAGTTCAACCCCTGCACCGACATTTGCTGTTTTATGAAAACCATCAACTACTAAATCAATATCATTAATCATTAAGGTGCGATTCTCTGTTTCTGATAATAGTAAATCTCGCACTGCACCTCCAACTAAATAAAGATGCCAGCCTCGTTTTTCCGCTTCTTGAGAAGCGATATTAAGTAATTGCCACAGTTGAGGAGTAAGACGTTTTTCTAATTCATAATTAAGTCGCAAATTCTGATCATCACTTTGAATTTGGGATTGGGGATTTTGAATTGTTAATTGATGCAATTCTCTTAAAACATCAGTCCGGGTGACAATACCAACTAATTGCCCTTGCTCTAAAACTGGTAATCTGCCAATATCATAAGTTACCATTAAGGACTCAATTTCTGGTAAAGAAGTATCAGGGGTAATTGTCTTTAAATTACTTGTCATATAACCTTTAACTGGTGCATGACTAAATCCGTGATGTAAAGCAATATCTAAATCACGTCGGGAAATAATTCCGATTAATAAATCTTGGTTATTAACTACAGATAAACCTGAATGTCCATAACGCAATAAAATCCTTTGTGCTTCAGCTATCGTAGTTTCTGGGCGAATTGTTCGCACTGGAGAAGACATCAAATCTCTAGCTATAGGCGGGTGGGGAATTTGTCTTTTTAATCCATCTAATAATTGTTGTAAAATCCCTTGGGAATCTCTAGTGCGGAGGTTTAAAGATGCTGCTTGGGAATGTCCACCACCACCATAAGATGTAAATAATTGATTAAGGTTTGTTTGGGGAATTTGTGTTCTCCCAATTACTGTTAATCGCCAATCTTCTTCACTTAAAGGATATTCATTTGCTAATAGTACAGCATCGGTTTCTGTTAAATCAATTATTTCTGAAGCTAAACCTGATAAACCCGGTACGAAATTATCAGTTTTTACTGTCACCCAAGCAATAGTATATCCCCGCAAACAAACATATTCTAATTTTTCTAAAGCTTGACTTAATAATTGTTGTAATTGTGGTGATAAACCAGGATCTCGATAGGTAGAAATAACCGATAAATTTGCTCCTTGTTTCATTAACCAAGCCAAAGCTAAAGCATCTCTGGCTGTAGATTGTTTATAAGTTAATGAACCTGTATCAACATGAATACCCAAAGCCATTACTGTCGCTTGAGCGGAATTTAAAGAAATATTATTTTTTTGTAATCTTTCTACCATTAAAGTAGTTGTAGCTCCTACTTCTTCAATGTATGATTCAGTATATGGAATATCTCCTTCTTGTCCAAGATGATGATCATAAATAATGATCTTTTCCACATTAACTAAATCAAACCAGATAGCTGCTTTACCTAGTCGATCGCGCTTTTGAGTGTCTACAACCGTTAAAGAACGAATTTTCTCAGCCATTACTGAACGTCTTTCAATTAACGGATACTCATCACGGTGTAGTGCCAAAAAATCCCTGACAGGGGGATGAGCGCCCCCAGTGAGGACGATTTTACTCCCCGGTTGGAGACAAGTCAACCCTACCGCTGCCCCCAAAGCGTCAAAGTCAGCAGTTGTGTGACAAAGAATTAAATCCATATATTTAAAAGTGAGTTAAAATTAACAGGGGACTCTTAGAGGATGTTTTAAAATTCTCAGGGCGATTATAAATCACATTTACACAGACAAAACCCGCCTACGCAGGTTTTAAATCCTTAATTTTTCGTTAGTCCACGCAGGTGGACTTTGCTTGTGTAGTAGCGATTTATAATCGCCATAAACTTTTAAGACAACCTCTTAACAGGAAACAGGGGATATAATTTCCATCTTAATCATTTTCCCAGTATCTAATCAGCAGAGGCCAATTTTCCCCAGAAAAAACAGATTGGAAAATTAGACATGAGCAATTGTTACAAACCCGACGTAAAATATTAATTGATCAGGTGATGCTTTGTGAGTTCAGAAGGTTCGCTGAAAACCACTAAGACTATAAACAGCAGCAGACCTGGGATAAACTAAGATTTCGTTATGTTGGGAAAAACAAAATGACCACAGTATTTCAAATCGCTTTAATATCACTAGTCTTGTTCTCTTTCGTGCTTGTGATTGGTGTACCCGTTGTTTACGCCACTCCTCAAAACTGGGTAGAATCTAAAAAACTGCTCTGGGTTGGGTCTGGTATTTGGGCGGTTTTAGTTGTGTTAGTTGCTATATTAAACTTCTTTGTAGTTTAGTTGACTGCTTTAACTATCCACTAACATATACCATACAAATCAGAGGAGCAGAAAAGCCAATACAAAAGGTCAAAATAGAAAAAATGCTCAAAAATGTTCTTTTTCTAGGCGACTTCTTCCCGATTGTGCTTTCCTGCTCTTATCTTTTGAAAGCAGAAAAGTATATTGGTTAGGCACCTATTGTAAATTGATTCAGAGGTATTATGGCAGTTTTTGAAGGAAATTTTATTCAAACCGAGTCTTTGCGCTTTGCATTGATTATCGCTCGCTTTAATGATCTTGTCACCCTGAAACTAGTGGAAGGATGTAAAGATTGCTTAAAACGTCACGGTATCAATCCTGACCCGGAAGGCGACCAAGTAGACTATGTTTGGGTTCCCGGTAGTTTTGAAGTTCCCAATGTAGCTCGTCAATTAGCAATGTCTGGCCGTTATGATGCCATAATTTGTCTTGGTGCAGTAATTAAAGGACAAACGCCACATTTTGATTATGTATCTGCTGAAGTTTCTAAAGGCATTGCTGCGGCTAGTTTCCAAACAGGAGTACCCGTGATTTTTGGGATTTTGACAACGGATACCATGCAGCAAGCTCTAGAACGGGCAGGAATTAAAAGTAATCACGGTTGGGAATATGCTATGAATGCCATAGAAATGGCCAGTCTTATGCGTCAATTACGCCCCAATTTAGCAAGTTAGTTAGGTAATGGGTATTGGGTAATAGGTAATGGGTAATAAGTAATTTTTTTTCACTAAAAACTAATGACCACTGACTAATTGCACCGGAAAAAAATTTTTTAATTAATTTTAATTTAGGGGTTGACAAACAAGAATAAATCTGGAATAATAAGATTATTGATGAGTTGCGGGTATAGCTCAGTGGTAGAGCGCAACCTTGCCAAGGTTGATGTCGCGCGTTCGAATCGCGTTACCCGCTTTCTAGGTTTTTAGATTAAAATGAAATTTACTGATTTTCCATCTATATCAAATCGGTATGTGATGGATTTTTAGGTTAGGAGCTTTAATAGTAGGCTTTATGGGCTACTTGGGCTTCTAGGAGTAATTTTAGGTTTCCTCATACTGATTTTTGGAAAAAGTGAGGAATAATGTAAAAAACCGCTCAAGTTATTGATCTCGCTTGTGCAACCTCAAAAACCAGATAAAATAGACCTAAACACGGAATACGCTTGTCCTTGTCGTCGCAAGGGACAGTTAATTCCCATCACGCTGACAGAAGCTTTTGGATGCGATCGCTGTCAGCAGATTTTTGTTGTAGAAGAAAATGGATATATATTAGAACAACTGTCTACAACTTATCCTTATAAGCGGGCTTGGCGCTGGAAAGGAAATAGTTGGTACGTTGTTCAACCTCCCTTAAAACGAAGCTATTTACCAATAGCGCTAGGCATTATTTTTGTGTTAGTCATTATATGGCTACCATTAACCCTGCGGTTAGCTAATAGCTCTAGTATCCTCGCTTGGGCAATGGTAGCAGTATTATTGGCAATTCTACCAGTGCTAATGATCTGGCTTACTTACAGACGTTAACCCCATGACAGATGAAGTGATTAATGATTACCCCGAACCTATGACAAGCGCCCAACGCGCTTTTCAAGCTTCTCTGAAATTGGGAATTACCAAGGGGACAGATAGGAGTCGGGCTGTGTTAGCAATGGCACAAGCCATCGAACGGGATTTTGATGAAATTCTCGAAGCTAATACCTTGGATTTAGAAGCAAGTCGAGAAATGGCAGTTCCAGAATTAATTTTGGACTGGTTGAGACTAACCCCCTCCAGGTTGGAGAATGCAGTTAAGATTCTGCAACGGTTGGGGGAATTATCTGATCCTTTGCGACGAGTCCGAACCGCTGACTATCAGCAGGAAGACTCCCAAAGTTATACCCAGTTAATGCCTTTAGGGGTAATTGCTTTTATTTATGAAGCTTTCCCGGATTTAGGGGCAATTGCGGCTGGTTTTTGTCTGAAAACTGGTAATAGTATTATTCTCAAAGGGAGTACAGAAGCTAGTCATTCTAATAAAGCGATCGCTAATGCACTACAAACAGCTATTACTAAAGTCGGTTTACCAGATGGTTGTGTGGAGTTAATCACTGCTGAACATGGTGCTTCTGTGCGAGATCTAGTAACTCAAGACCAGTATTTAAGTTTAGTGATTCCTTATGGGCGTACTAGTTTAATTCAACAAGTAGTTAGACAGGCAACTTGTCCAGTTCTCAAGTCGGCTATGGGTAATTGTTACCTGTATTGGTCTGTTAATAGTAGCTTAGAAATGGTACGCTGGATGATTATAGATAGCCATGAAAGCGAACCAGATCCAGTAAATGCCATTGAAAAAGTTTTAATTCATCGTCAAGCTTTACCATCTTCTTTATCAGTGTTATGGAGTAGCTTAAAAGAAAAAGGTTTTGAACTTAAAGGAGATGCAGAATTAGTTGCGGCTTTTCCGCAGTTACAACTAGTAAAAGATCAAGAATGGGGGACACCTTATTTAACAAAAACAGTGACTTTTAAATTGGTAGATAGTTTAGAAAGTGCGATCGCTTGGATTAACCAATATAGTAGCAGTCATGCTGATAGTATTGTTACAGAATCTTATCAAGAAAGTCGCCAATTTGCATTAGGAGTAAATAGTGCTTCCACTTACATTAATGCTTCCCCTCGTTTTTCCCGTCATTCCTCACGAGGAGAAACTGTATTTTTAGGAATGTCTAATCAAAAAGGACATAGAAGGGGATTTATGAGTTTAGAAACTTTAACAACAGTGAAGCATATTATTCAAGGGAATGGGCGGTTTTAGGGAAAATATCTGAACAATAACAATATTTACCCATTTTTCCGTAAATCAAGGTAGGATATCATATAAGTACAAGTATGCTACCTACCAAGATTATGAGCCTCTGCATCAATCCTAACTGCCTACAGCCCGAAAATCCAGACAATATCCTTTTTTGTCAAGCCTGTGGTTCAGAATTGATGATACAAGGACGTTATCGGGTTATAATTGAGTTAGGACGTGGTGGTTTTGGTGTTACCTACCAGATTAATGAAATTCGTAAAAATCAAGCCAAAGTTCTCAAAGTCCTGATTAATAATCAACCAAAAGCAATAGAATTATTTAAACAAGAAGTCGCAGTTTTAAGTCAACTAAATCATCCGGGTATTCCCAAAGTAGAATCAGATGCTTACTTTGTCTATTTTCCCCAGGAAAGCAGAAATCCAATTCATTGTTTTGTCATGGAAAAAATTGAGGGAATAGACTTAGAAAAATATATGCAAAACCGTAATTTGCTTCCCATTGATCAAACCTTAGCAATACACTTACTGAAAGATTTAGTTACTATTTTAGAACAGGTCCATAATCAAAACTTTTTTCATCGAGATATCAAACCATCTAACATTATGCTGAGGGCTGAAAATGCTCAACTGGTATTAATTGATTTTGGCTCAGTTAGACAAGTTACAGAAACAGTCGTTAATCAACAAGGCAAAGTTACAGCAATAGTTTCAGCCGGTTTCACACCTCCAGAACAAATTAATAATAACGCTGTACCCCAATCTGATTTTTTTGCTTTAGGACGGACATTTGTTTATTTGCTGACAGCTAGAAAACCGCTTGATCCTGCAATATATGATTCTGATAATGAGACCCTAAATTGGCGTACTCATGCACCGCAAATATCACCTATATTAGCAGATTTATTAGATGATATGATGCAGCGTTTATATAAAGATCGTCCGCAAAATATTAAGCAGATATCTCAGCGGTTAGCAGCTATAGAAAAAGCTTTACAACAACCTCAAATAAAACCTCAACCACAAAAAAATAAATTTACTCGGCGGGTTTTTATAAAAACGGGTTTCATAATTGGAACATTTACTGTAGCAGTAGTAGGAAAAAATATATTTAAGAATCAAAATCATAAAATAACAACACCAAAAACTACAACTTCTATAAATAGTTCCACCCCAGAACCTACAACATCTCCAAACTCAACTCCAGAAAATACCACATCTTTCACCAAGCTGAAAACCTTTGAATTTGAAGTTGTCACCACAGACGCAAAGGGAAATATCACTAACCGACGCAACGCAACAGCAAAATACTTCACAGAAGACTTAGGAAACGGTGTTTTCTTAGAAATGGTAGAAATACCAGGGGGAAAATTTTTGATGGGTTCACCGGAAAATGAAGCGAAAAGAAGTGATAATGAAAGTCCCCAACATCAAGTTACAGTTCCTAGTTTCTGGATAGGGAAATATGAATTGACACAGGCACAATATCAAGCTATTATAGGAAATAATCCTTCTTTCTTCAAAGGCGATAACCACCCAGTTGAACAAGTTAGCTGGAATGATGCAGTTACATTCTGTCAAAAGTTAAGCCAAAGGACAGGAAAAAACTATAGATTACCAAGTGAAGCCGAATGGGAGTATGCGTGTCGTGCGGGAACAACCACACCATTTTATTTTGGTGAAAGTATTACCCCAGAATTGGTAAACTATGATGGTAATCACGTCTACTCATCTGCACCAAAAGGACAATATCGAGAACAAACCACAGATGTAGGAAATTTTCCTCCTAACGCTTTTGGTTTGTACGATATGCACGGAAATGTCTGGGAATGGTGTCAAGACAATTTCCATGATCATTATACAAATGCGCCTCAAGATGGTACTGCTTGGATTAGTCAAAGCGGTAATGCTAAAATGCTACGTGGTGGGTCATGGGGTGACAATCCCGATAATTGCCGTTCTGCTTATCGCAACACCCACTACTTCGACTACAACTTCGATCTTATCGGTTTTCGAGTTGTGTGTGGTGGTGGGGTCAGGGTTTTCTGGTAGCCGGTACAAAAAGCTAACATAAGCTAACAATAGCCAACTTTTTTTCCTGGTTCATTCTAGAAGTGTCGGCACTATCTAGTCCACATAGCACACATTTTCCATTTTGTCTTAATCAGTCCGGTCACTAGGATTGAAGTAACCGGACTAATTTGTGAAAGCTTTAATTCAGCCCTTTATTCCCGGTTGGAGTCTGGAATTAACTGATTTTACTTGACATTCTGATTTTTAGAAGTGTAGTAAACCTTACTTCCTGTATCGGGAACAAAATGACAACTAATAGCAGAATTCCATAAAGACTTCCAAATTGGTTCTTTTGATTCGTGAAAATACTCACCCATAATTGGTTTAATTGCCTTAGTAGCTTTCAACAAATTGTAGTGAGGCATATTTAAGAAAATGTGATGGGCAACATGAGTACCGATATCATGATGAATGTGGTTAAAAATACCATAATCTCTGTCAACACTAGAAATTGCCCCTTTCAGGAAAGTCCATTCTTCTCCACGATACCAGGGAACTCCCGGTTCAGTGTGGTGTAAAAAAGTCACCAAATCCAGCCAAATGATAAAGACAATGTAAGGTCCAGCGTAGTATTTTAATAACCACATCCAACCATATTGATAGGTCAGAAAAACTAGTAAAGCTACCATACTCATCCAAAGCGTGGTACTAGTGATAATGTCCCATTTTTCAGACGGTTTAAACAGTGGACTGCTGGGAGAAAAGTGAGAACCTTCTTTACCGGGAGAACGCTTAAACAGATACACTGGATAAGCCAATAAGAACACATAAAAACGCCCTATTTTTTGTACTAAGGGCATCTCATTGTACTCAGATTCAGAGACAGGATACCAGCTTTCATCATTTTCCAAGCTGCCTGTATTTTTGTGGTGAGTTCTGTGACTAATTCTCCAACCATGATAAGGAACGAGAATGGGAGTATGGGAGAGATGACCAACCAGATCATTCAACCATTTATACTTAGAAAAAGATTGATGTCCACAGTCATGTCCAACTACAAATAAAGCCCAAAACATAGTTCCTTGCATTAACCAGAAAACCGGCCAAAAATACCAAGAATCTAGATAATTAGCCACTGCATATAGCAGACCAATAATTAGAACATCACGAAAGAAATAAGAGAGTGATTTAGTCACATTAGGCTGAAAACATTCAGCGGGAATAGCAGCTTTTAGATCTTGAAGAGTAAAGGGTAATTTTTCTTGACCTTCAAAAGATTCCGAACTAGGTTTTTGATGGAACTGGATTGTATCTAATTGCACTAGATTAATTGAGTGATTGTAAATTAGAAATTAATCCAGAGGTTATATTTAGTTACCCCTGGAAGTTAGACTTGGGAATATTGGCTGAAAAAATTGGTGATGAAAGGAGAAGTAATTAATTCATACGTCAGAGTTCATGCCCAATATTAATATTTTATGATCTTTCTGCACGATATTCATCAAAAGTGACATAACCAATATCAGTTTTATATAATTGACATTGATTAGTGATTTCCTTCATTAAATCCCAGGAGAACTTATATTCTTCATGGAGATAAGGACTCCAATTTTCCTTGATACTGCTGTAAGCCAACCTTAGATTATAGGAAGGAATTGCAGTAGAAATATGATGGGGAACATGAACATTAATATCATGACAAAGAATTTCTACCCAGCGAGGATAATCACAATGAATTGTGCCAAATAGCTGTGCTAAGGCTTCATTCCATTTGTCAGCAGTGCTAAAAGGAACATCTGGAAGAGTGTGGTGAACAATAGTAAAGGTACTCATCCAAAAATGGTAAACCATCCAGGGAATAAACCAGAATTTAATAAAGCCCCAAACACCAGTTGTAATAATTAAAGTTGGGAAAACAATAGCCGCAAATAAAGCTACCACAGCCACAGAAAGTTTAACACTAGCTTGGTCTTTTTTTTGGAAATTGCGCCAATCAAAATGGACAACAGCCCAATGTCCAATAGAACCTACCCACCAAAGACGTTGACGTAGAAACAACTCAAAAGAGGACTGTCTATTTTTAGACCAACTTGTAAAAACTTCTGTTCTAATGGGATGCCAAGCGTTATCTTCATCTAACTTGTTAGTATGTTTATGGTGATGATTATGTTTAATCCGCCAACTGTGAAAGGGGTAAATTAGGAACATCATGAAGAAATGCCCGACTAAATCATTTACCCAGCGACGTTGTGCAAAGGAACGATGACCACAATCATGACCAATCACAAAAAAACCCGTTAAGGCCGTTCCTGTAAAAATCCAAGCTAGGGGTAAAAGAAACCAGGGGGAAACCGCTATAAAATAATAGCCTAGTGCAGCCATAGATAAACTGATAACTACAGTTGTCCATGCTTTGCGACTATTTTTTTGAAAACATTCCTTGGGGAGACTTTTGATAATATGTTTTAGTTTGATTTCGTCCTTACCCAGGTCTGTGGAGACCGTTATTTCCCGAATCTTAATAGTTGATGTAGTCATGAATACCTGAAAAACAACAGAACAAGACACAGGGTTACTAAAAAAAGTAACTTCCTGCAAAGTTTTGTAACATTAATTTCTGAGATTATAGCAACTTAACAATCATTTAGGATAGTGATTGAGAAATTAAAAATTTCCGATCAAAAATTGCCGCAGTTGCACGCAAAAAGCCAATAGTCTCAAGCCAAAATGACCATAAAACTATTGACTTTGGGCATATAATTTGTATTATGCTTTTTTGGTTGCCAGTTTTACATTTGTAGCTAGACCGAGTAATTGTAATAACTGAATGGTCATCCAAGTCAAATCAATTTCCCACCATTCTAAACCATGACGGGCGGAGTATTGAAAAGCGTGGTGATTATTGTGCCAACCTTCGCCGAAGACGAGGATAGCAACCCACCAACAGTTAGTTGATTTATCCCCGGAGTCATAAGTGCGGTAGCCAAACTTATGAGTAGCACTATTGACTAACCATGTACAGTGATAAACCCAGATAATGCGGACAAAAATTCCCCAGACCACCATTGGCCAGTCGCCTAAGAAGTATAAGACCAAGCCCAAAGCAATTTGTAAGAAAATGAAATATTTCTGTAAAAACTGATAAACTGGGTCATCAATAATGTCTTTAGTGAAGCGAGGAACTTGATCGTGGGCGGGGGCGAAATGAATCATCCAACCCATATGACTCCACCAGAAACCTTGATTTGAATCATGGGGATCAGATTCAGTATCAGAATGTAAGTGGTGAATGCGGTGTGTTCCCACCCATTCAATGGGACCACCTTCACAGGATAGTGTTCCAAAAATCACCAGGAGATACTCTAGCCACTTAGGTGTTTGAAAACTGCGGTGAGTAACAAGACGGTGATATCCCAAAGTAATACCTAAACCTCCAGTTACCCAGTAAAGCAATAAAGCAACACCAACTGCATTCCAGCTAAAATTGCTAGGAACTAGAGCAAACAGAGCGCCGACGTGTAATGCAATGAAAAATAGGGTATTAACCCAATTAATGTGAGGTTTAGAAGTAGCAATTGTCATGCAGTAACCTGAATAGAAATTGTTCAGCCTAGTCTGCGCGATCCTAAAATCCGCATATCTATTTTATTTTTTTCAATGAGGAAATGATGAACAGCTTTGAACAGCTGCGGGAAGCAGAACAGGCGCTATTAGAAATTTTTTCCGCTATTGACGCTCAGGTCAAGCATAATCTTAAAAGAGTATTAGATGCCTTTCGTGATCATCGAGTGGGAGCGCACCATTTTGCGGGCGTGAGTGGCTACGGACACGATGATTTAGGAAGAGAAACCTTAGATCAAGTTTTTGCCCAAGTAATGGGCGCTGAAGCTGCGGTGGTGCGAGTGCAGTTTGTTTCGGGAACTCATGCGATCGCTTGTGCGCTCTATGGTGTACTTCGTCCTGGTGATGAAATGTTAGCAGTGGTTGGTTCTCCCTACGATACATTGGAAGAGGTGATTGGCTTGAGGGGACAAGGCCAAGGCTCTCTTCTTGATTTTGGCATAAAATACCGCCAATTAGAACTAACTGATCAAGGAAAAATAGATTGGCAAAACTTAACCACTTGCATTACCGACAACACAAAGTTAGTATTGATTCAACGCTCCTGCGGATATTCATGGCGGCCAAGCCTTTCTATTGCTGAAATCGAAAAAATTGTTCAGATAGTCAAACAGCAAAATCCCCACACCATTTGCTTTGTAGACAACTGCTACGGCGAATTTATAGAAACCCAAGAACCAACCCATATTGGTGCCGACCTCATAGCCGGGTCATTGATCAAAAATCCTGGGGGTACAGTCGTGAGTGCTGGTGGTTACATAGCTGGTCGAGCCGAATTAGTAGAAGCAGCCGCTTGTAGACTGACAGCCCCTGGAATTGGTAGCCAAGGGGGAGCGACCTTTGATCAAAACCGCCTCTTATTCCAAGGATTATTTTTAGCGCCGCAGATGGTAGGGGAAGCAATGAAAGGAACATACCTGACGGGTTATGTATTTGACAAACTGGGTTATCCAGTCAACCCCCCACCACTAGCGCCCAGAGGAGACGTGATTCAGGCCATTAAACTTGGTTCAGCCAAAAAACTCATCGCCTTCTGCAAAGCCATACAGCAGCATTCACCCATAGGATCTTATCTAGACCCCATACCCGACGATATGCCAGGCTACGAAAGCCAAGTAGTCATGGCTGGAGGAACATTTATTGAAGGCAGTACCTTGGAACTATCGGCAGATGGACCATTGCGAGAACCTTATGTGGTTTATTGCCAGGGCGGTACACATTGGACTCATGTATCTATAGCTTTACAAGCGGCTATTGAGGCAGTAGGGACTTTATGAGGTAAGATTTTTGCACGCAGAGACGCAGAGGCGCAGAGAGATGATTGAGAATGAGATTTCGGGAGTTATTGTTGATGTGGCTTATAAGGTTCACAATACTTTGGGACCTGGTTTGTTGGAGTCGGTATATGAGACGGTGATGGATGTTGAATTGAGAAGGCGAAAGTTGGAGGTGAGAAGACAGGTAATTATTCCCATCATCTATGATGGTGTGGTTTTGGAGGAAGGTTTTCGGGCTGATTTGATAGTTGAAGACAAGGTGATTGTCGAACTCAAATCAGTGGAAAATCTCCATCCTGTACATAAAAAGCAGCTATTAACCTATCTACGTCTTGCTGATAAAAAAGTCGGACTACTAATCAACTTTAACGTCCCACTCATCAAAGACGGTATTACACGCATAGTCAACAAACTCTAAAAACTCTCCGCGCCTCTGCGCCTCTGCGCGAAACCTTATTCCGGTAATTTATACTGCCCCACTATCCGCTTCGCAAACTCTGGTACGTGCGCTGCTAATTTCTTTCCATGATTCCGCTTTACATATAGATAATTTCTCGCAAAGTGGGAATCTATGGAAAATCTCGCATATTCCAGTCCTTTGGGTCCGATTTTATCTATCACTACCCCCATTAATTTTGCAGCCCACATCGGTAAGGTAACGGCTTGATCATAAGCTGGTATACTTTGCTGTACTGCTGGTTTGCGGTTTCCTTGGGATATGACGGGTTGGGTATCCAATTGGTCTTTAACGAGTTCTAACATTTCTTTGCCTGTATCGTTTCTGACTACTATCCATTGCCATTTGTACGGTGCGCCCATATACCCGACGACTATATCGGCCAGGGAGTTGACGTAATCAAAGCAACTCATACAGGATGGGGCAAAGATGTCTTTAAGCACGTTTGTTTTTAAGCCAAAGAAGGGTACTGTCTCTTCTGAGCCGTCTTGGTGTTTGAAGTGAACTCGGAAGTCTTGCATAAATTCGTAACTGACAACTGTTTGCGGGGAACGGCTGGTGGTTTCTAGGAATTTTTGCAGTCCGGCGCGGGTAACGTTATCTACGCAGGGTGTTCCCAGTACGTAGAGTTTTTCTAGGCCGAGTTTTTTCTCGACGGCTCGTAATGCTTGAATTTGACAACCTACTCCAATCACTAATAACCGTTTCATTCCCGATTTTTCTATCTGTTCTAATACGGACAGGTTGGGGGATAGGGTAGGTTTATTGACTTTGGCGGCTAGTATTTCTTCTGGAGTGCGGGCTATTATGGGCATGGGTTGAAAGCGATCTTCTTTGCTGTTTTGGACACAAACTACGCCTTCAACTAGTCCACGATTAAGCATTTCTATGGCTATGCTGCTCACTATTCCTGTCCATTGCGCGCCTTCTATGGGTTGTTGTTTTCTCGCGGACATCATTTCTTGGTGTACACCAAAGTAGAGTTCGTTTTCGTCTTCTAGGTTGCGGGGACGGTTATGGGTGGTGGTTTCTAGTTCGTCTATTCTTTGGGTAATGAAGGCGCACGCTTCTTTAACGTAGTGGATGTAGTAAGTGTCGCATAGTCCGCATTCGCTACATAGTTCTTTGGCGGGGCGCACGCTTCCGGGTTTGAGGGCTTTGGCTTTTTTGTGGGATTCTATGGATGTCATCTATTTTGTTTATTTTTACTAAATATGGCTTTTATTACCTTACCGTTACAGGATGTGAAGTTGGCGGTTTGAGGTGAATAAGAGTTTTTTATCGCGCAGAGACGCAGAGGCGCAAAGAAGAGCGCGGAAGGAGTTTTGATGGGTAGGTAAGACGTAGTTTTTATTAATAACCCTTCGGTTAATTTATAGAGGGTTTTTTATGTATTTATACCACACTTTTGATTTCTCTCTGCGACTCTGCGCCTCTGCGTGAGACAAAAAAATGATTACTGATGATGATTATCGTCTTGGTATGATTTTCGATGGTCAAAGATTAATTTTTGAAAGAGTTTTACACCGTCAAGAAATTTATCGTTATTTTCCTAAATAGTGGTTTAAATATAAAAAGTACCGTAATTACAGAAAAATTCTTACAGCGCAAATCAACTCACAAACACATTTGATAACTTTATGCGTAATATTCCAATTCAGCCTTTAGCCATGGGAATAAGTATGATTTTACTTTCCCTATTCTCATCCTTTAGTGTCCAAGCACAAAAGGGAGGAAATAAAATTGAACTCAAAGTTTATAGTGAAAACGTGCAAAAAAAAGTTGTCCAGATAAAGTTATTGTCACGGAAATTCCCCAACCTTATCGAGAGGGAAGTTTTGCTACCGACGGTTCTGTGAATTTGAGTGAGTACGCAAATAATATTTCTATCAGCACAAGTAATAGCTTTAGTACGACATGGGTAGGAACATTAAAACCGAAATATGCTCAATGCTTTGCTTCTGCTGGAAATAGTCGTTATCGGCTGCATTTTGTTAAGGGTAAAGTTTATTTTATGCTTGATTTAGCCGGCGGTTTTGATCCTAATAATTATCCTTTAATGGTTATCAAGCAGGGAATGAAAATAGGTAATCCTGTGTGGACTTGGGGTGGAACTGATTAAAGAATAGTAAATCACTTCATTTAATCTGGACTGGATTTAAAATAAGGCTTACTCAAAACAGAAATAAAGTAGGGGTAATTCATGAATTACCCCTACCCAAGAATTAAATTTTTAGTCTTTTTAAATTGTCTTTAATTATTTATTTTCTTGCATACTTCTGACAATTTTTGTTACCATTTTTCTGGGTATAAAGCGAATACATTTTGCCATTAGTTTATTAACAAAACCAGGAATAATAATTGTTTTTCCCTGCATGAAACCATCATAACCGATTTGGGCTACAGTTTCCGCATCCATCATTTTTTTGCGTTTTAATAGTTTAGAATCTGCCATTCCTGTTCTTTCATGAAATGCTGATGCTGTTGAACCTGGACAAAGAACAGTTACAGTTATACCTGTACCTTCTAATTCATTAGCAATAGCTTCTGAAAAAGATAAAATATAAGCCTTAGTAGCAAAATAAACCGCCATTAATGGACCTGGTTGAAATGCAGCTGCAGAAGCAACATTAAGAATTTTACCATGACGTTGTTTAACCATTTCTCTAAGAAATAATTTGGTTAAATGGGTAAGACAAACCAAATTTACCTGCAACATTTCTAGTTCAGTATTGAGGTCGGTTTCATAAAATAATCCATGATTACCAAAACCTGCATTATTGACTAATATATCAACTTTAATACCTACTTGTTGCAATTCTGTAAAAATTTCTTCGGGAGATGTGGATATAGATAGATCTTTAGTAATGGGTTGAACAAATATTCCAAACTCTTCTGCAAGTTCAACAGCTATGATTTGCAGTTTTTCTCCTAACCTATCTACTAATACAAGATTGTAATTTTCATGAGCAAAAATCCGTGCAAACTGATAGCCAATACCACTAGCTGAACCAGTAATTAAAACAGTTTCCCGACATTTTATGTTCATTTTTAAAAACGTAAATTGGCATTAATAAAATAGGCACAGTTTATCTGTGCCAAGAGCATTAGACAAGAGTTAAAAAACCAGTTTGCACTAAATAGGATGTGTAAGTCATCAACAATTGAGAATCAATAGGAGGACAAACAATTAAACTACCCTTTAATGCTTCTAGAGTTTTTTCACAACTAATAATTGGTCTTCTAGCTTGTAAATACAAATCGGGAATAGTGATTTGTTCATCTGACCAGCGTTCTAACAAAAATGGACGCAAAGTATATAAAGGATTGTCTGGAGATGTGACATTATTAATTAATTCTGCTTGCCATTCTTGGTATGGAATCATCTTTAATGAAAACCCAAAAGAACGCACCCAATCAACTAAAGATATTAAAGAAGCGGGTTGAGGATGTTGTAAATGGAAAGCTTTACCTACAGATGTTTTTTGTCGAGAAAGATAAACAACAGATTTGCTAACATAATCAACAGGAGACATATCTAACATATAATCTACATCGGGAAAAGAACCCATTTGTAGACAACCTTTAATCATTAAATTGATGAAATCATGGGTATTACAAATTCCGGTTTTGCTATCTCCAGAAATTAAAGGTGGTCTGTAAATAGTAATAGGTAATCCTCGACTACCAGCGATTTTTACTAACTTTTCTGCCACCCATTTAGTTTGAGAATAACCGAGAAAAATACCTTCCCAGTCATGAAAATCATCATCTTCTTTAACCAGTTTACCGGCATAAGCACTAGACTCAAAAACAGCAACACTAGAAACATAATGAAATGGCTTAACTTTGGTTTGACAAGCTAAACGTAAAACTTCCTGTGTACCCAAAACATTCGCTGTTTTTAGTGCTGAGTAAGGATAAACATAATTCAGTAAAGCTGCACTATGATAAATAGCATCAATATTAGCAGCTAGATTTTGAAATTGTTCTGCATTAATACCCAAATGTGGTTGTGATAAATCACCAATAATGGGGATAATACGGTGACTATATTTATCTTGCCAAATTCCATATTGTTGCAAATTATTTTCTAATTTGCTTTTCCCTTCTTCCACATTACTAGCACGCACTAAACAATAAAGAATTGCTTCACTAACTTCTAGTAATTCCTTGATAATGAAAGCACCTAAATAACCTGTTCCTCCCGTTAAAAAGATATTTTTGGGGTGAGAAATAAAAACGGTATTACCTACTGGTTGAATGGTGGGGTCTAGAACAGCTTCCGCAGCTAAATCTAGGAAAGGAGGAGCAAAATTAACAGAAAAATTTGCACCTAAATTGACATCTTTTACCTGGCAATTATCACTTGATTCCTCTGATAAACGCTGGGAAAGAGCAGCAATATTAGGATAATGCCAAAGTAAAATAGGAGAGGGTTTAAAACCTAGTAATTCTTCTAATTTACTAATAATAATCATGGCTTGAGCAGAATCTAAACCATAATTTTCTAAGTTTTCGTGAACATCAATTTCTGCGGTTTCAACTCCAAGCACTTCCGCAAGATGAGAAACCAAAAATGCTTGAATACTTTCAGCAGTATAAGACTGTTTAAAATTCATTTTTACTTCTCCAATGTAGAGGAAACTGGTTGATATTGACTGTAATAAGAAGGCATTTGCAAACCCTGAATTTTCAAACTATGGGTACGATATAAAAATGCAGTTCCCTTCATAATTTGGTTAGCAACATCAACAACATGACGTTGATTAGGTTCTGATAAATATGAACCACGCACCCAGTCATTAAAGCCACCCATAGCAGGTCCACACCAAATTTGATAATCAACTTCTCGACCTTTTTCACCAGTGCTAGACCAGCGGGAAGATAACCCTAAATACCATCTAAAAATTAAGGCCATTTTCAGCTTAGGATTATTAACAGCTTTACCCAATTTTTCAGGATTCTTTTGCGATAAATAAGCGGCTGTACCTTCCCAAACTTCGGCAATACTTTTACGAAAAATTTGTTTTTCTAACTTTTCTTTTTCCGCTTTGGGAATATGTTCAATAGAGTCGTAAGTGCGATATAATTCATACAGTTTTTGCGCTCGCATGGGGAACATTGTCCCCCGTTTGAGAACTTGTAATTTCACTCCCATTTCAAACATATCGGCTGCGGGAGCCATAATCATATCTGCCATTTCTGCTTGTGCTAATAACTTTTTAGTATGTTCACAAGCACCAGATTCAACACAAGATTGATTAATTGAACCAGTCACTATATAAGCCGCACCCATTATGAAACCAGCTAAAGCTGATTCTGGTGTACCAATGCCTCCAGCGACTCCAATTCTAATAGGAACTGAGTAATTATATTGCGCTTGAATTTCATCTCTGAGGGCAATAATTGAAGGTAATAAACATACTAAAGGACGATTATCAGTGTGACCTCCAGAATCAGCTTCAACGGTAATATCATCAGCCATTGGTACTTGGCTGGCTAAATTTGCCTGTAGTTCGGTAATTAATCCTTGCTGAAGTAATTCTTTGATAATTCTCGCGGGTGCTGGTTGCAAAAACTTAGTTGCAACTTCTCGACGGGAAATTTTAGCAATGACCTTATTTCTAATATCAATTTGATTGGCAGCATTCAATCTTAACCCAGCAATTCGATAATAAACAATATTAGGAGTTAAGTCTAAAAATGCAGATGCTTCTACTGTTCTGACACTATATTTTAGATATAAATCTACAGCGCGACGTTCAATGATTGGTTCATTGGGACTGTGAATTAAATTGAAAGCATAGGGTCCATTTGGTAAGGCTTGTTGAATAGAATTAATGGCAGATTCTAAACGTTCTGGAACTAAGCCACCAGCACCAAAAGAGCTTAAAATCTTCTCTTTTCCTAATGCAATTACCATTTTTTCAGAAGCAATACCACCAGCCATTGCTCCTGTCATATAGGCGTATTTTACACCATAAGCAGCAAGAAAACTGGAATCACCAAGTTGTTGTAAACGTAGAGGTGGTAGTGAGATTAAAAGTTCTGGTTGTCCAGATGAACTATTATCATTAGGTGTTAAATAACCATCATTGGTAACACCAATTCTCCCTGCTATTTTGATAATATGACAAGGTTGATCTAATGTTAATAGTTTATCTTTGATGGCATTTTTTTCAAAGCTAACACAATCTAATGAACCTTTCCAAATTTGGTTTTGATGATGATTCCAGCCAAAAAAACCAAGTCCATTATCATGTTGATTTCGTACCGTCTCTATTGTTTTCACGGTAGTTATTCCTCAATTTATAAGCAAAGGATTTGAAATGAAGAATTTAGTTCACGCAGAGACGCAGAGGCACAGAGAAAGAGGTTGATCTTTTTACGTCTAGGTGTAATTTTCAGCCTATTTCTGAATACAGTTCAGTTAAGCATTTTTTTATTCCCTCTGTGTCCTCTGTGGTATGGCTAACGCCACGCTGCGCGAACGTCAAAAAAAGAGCTTTACACTTAACACTAAGTGGATTATTTCTCTTCGTTGAGTAGGTTTTGAGCGCAAGCTAATTGTAATTGGATAATTTCGCTCATTTGTTGACTAAAATCCTGTCTTGCTGCTAAGAAATTTGTGTGCGTTTTAGTTAATTTGGCGGTGTTGTTACTGAGTTTTTTGTACTGAGAAATCTTTAAATCATTCATGCTAATTTTTTCAGTAGGTTCTTGGTTTATGTTTGGCTTTAAGATTTTTGTTGACTCAAAGAATTTTAGTTTCTTTGACAATTCTAAACCGTTCTCCATGATAGTTTTCATGGATTTTTTTTCTGGTTTAGATTTAGGTTGGGGATAAATATCTGTGGGTGCTATTTTCTCTACTGTTTGTAAGGAATTGATGATTTTATCCTCATCGAGAGGATAAATTATTTGCTTTTGGTTATTAACAAAAATTTGGCAATTTTCTGCATTTAAAATTGCAGAAGTCATGGAATTACCACCTAATGTAACTTTCCTGTGCGTTAATTTATTCTGTTTGTTATTGTCTGAGGATAAGTTATATAAAGGAGCTAAGTTCAATTTAACTTGATGACTCAATAGTTTTGCTAATGCTTTAATTAGGGAACTATGATCATCTGTACCACGTCGGTTCAGGGATACGGTAATATGTTCTTGATTACCAAGATTTTTACTTATCCAACGCGAACAAATACCACCAGCACCAGCTTCAATAAAGATTTTTGCTCCGTCTGCATAAACACGATTAACTAAGCGAGGAAAGTCGAGTTGTTGACATAAACCTGTAGCAATATGATCAGCAATTGATTCACTTTCTAGGGAAATGGGTTGATATTGAGCAGCAGAATAAAATGTAACTCCGGGAATTTGTTGTGCTGGTAAGTTATTGAGTTTAAATAATTCTGGGTATTCTGACTGCATTGCTTGACAATGAATTACATGATCAAATGGTGCAGGAAAGGCATTACAACCCAGTTTTTTAATTACTCGTTCACAAGCTGCTGGTTCACCGGCAATTAATACTTCTTCTGATGTATTAATTTGGGTTAAATAAACGCGATTTTCGCTTTTTAAACATTCTCTTACCTGTGCAGGACTTGCTATCAGCACATAGTTACTCCACAAATTATTATAGGAATTTGTAGAATTTTTTGGTAGTCCCCAATACTCACAGACAGCGTTTTTTTGACCTGATAATCTATCACCAAATAAGTTAGAAGAATTAAAAGTATTACTTCCTTGATAGAAGTTACTCCACACTCCTTGAGCAACCATCATACTGGTTTCTCCCAAACTATAACCAAAGATATATTTGGGTTTAATTTGAAAGTCGTCGCTGATAATTGTGGTCATAAGTCTGGTAAATAGCATTTCTGCTTCAAACATAGCTAAAGAATCAGCTAACAATTGTTTTTCTAATGTTTCTAATTCTCTGGTAGATAATTTACCTAAACTTCTGGGAAATACTAATTTTTCTACATCAGCAGCGCGTTTGTAAAGACTTTTGACAATTACATCATCAAAAGCTTTAGGAAATAGTCGGAATAATGTCCGACCAATACCTAAATAAGAGTTAACTGCTGCGGGGTAAATAAAGGCAATTTCTTGATGTTTTCCTAATGGTTTGGGTGTAAAATAACTACCTATGGGAGTTTGCCAATCTTTACCATTTTCAAAGGCATTAGTTACACCTTTTTTTGCAGAATTAATTTCTTTAATTAATTCTTTTTGGTTATGTCCAGTAATTGATAATGTGTATTTAGGATCAGAATTTTGCTGAAATTTAAGAAAGTTCTGAGTAGCTGTATTTTTGAGATCATCTGTATTTTCAATTGTTGTCTGTAGATGATCTAATGCTGCTAATAAACTAGATTGATCATTAGCAACTAGGGGGAAAATATGAAAAGATTTGGACTCTAAATAACGACTTTGGGGTTCTGGTTGATTGGTTTCTTCTGATAAGATGATATGAGCAAAAGAACCATCACAACCAATACTATTAATGGCGGAAATTCTGCATTTGACTTCTTTTTGTAAAAACCAGGGTCGGGACTCGGTAGCAACATAGAAAGGACTACCTTCCCATACTTGCGGTGTTTTCACTCCAGACCAGTTGGGTGTTGCAGGTATATATTTATAATACAAACTCAGTGCAGTTTTAATTAAACTAGCAATTCCTGAAGCCACGAAGGTATGACCAATATTAGATTTAACGCTACCTATAGCGCAGTGTAAACCATCTCCTACGGAGGGATAAGCTTGGAGAATACCATTAATTTCGGCTTCGTCTTCTGCGGGAATACCACTAGCGCAGACTTCTAAATAGTTCACTTCTTGAGGTTGGATACCTGCTTGTTGAAATGCTTGTTTGCAGACTTGAGTAATGGTGGTATCATTTACAGCCATAGAGGCAGATTGACCAATACTAACAGCATCAATTACTGCATAGATGCGTTCTTGGTTTTGCAATGCGACATCATGACGTTTAAGAACTACCGCACCCGCACCTTCTCCTACATTCCAACCGTCGGCTTTTTCGTCAAAACTTAAAGTATTTACTCCTATATTAATTTTGCCAAATTGACTTCGCAATAAGACGTTTTCTACCCCACCTGCTAAGTCAACAGCACCCACAATTACAGCATCTACTTCATTAGTATCTAACAGCATTTGTGCTAATTCTAAAGCTTTAAAAGCGGCTGTTTCTACGGCACTAATTGTAAAAGATGGACCAGAAAAATTCCATAAAGAGGAAATGCGACTAGCCATAATATTGGTAACGTAACTGAGATATTCACTAAGTTCAACTTGATTGTGAATACTATCTTGAACAATACTTTCTAATTGATGAATTTTTTCTGGTGATAAGGCGATTTCGGCACTATTTAAACCATCTTTAATTTGCCAGGATGAATTCCATCTTTGCTGTAATTGGTGCACAGATAATTCTGTATCTGCTGCAATAATTACGGCTACATTACTATTAGTTGAAATTTTCGCATCTTTGAGAGCGCGGTCAGCAACTCTTAATAATAAAAGTTGTTGAGGGTTGATATTTTCAACTTCATTGGGAGGAATTTTGTAAGCGAAAGTATCAACTTCAAAATTATCAATATAAGCTCCTTGTGGTACTTTTCCAGCTTCTAAACCATACGCTTGTAGTAAAGTTTCTTGTTGATTAATACCATGCCATCTTGATTCTGGTAGGGGAATAAAATGCTGTTTTCCGTCATAAATACTGCTCTCGAAGGCATCTAATTCTTGACATTCACCAAAAAAGGCATCCATACCAACAATTGCCATTTTTAAGGTCTTCTGTTGCTGAATATTCATCTGTTTACTTCCCTGCTTCTAGAATAATATGAGAGTTTGTACCACCAAAACCAAAGGCGCTTAAAGCTGCTCTTTTAGTTCCTTGACTTGGCCATTGAGTAGGAGTTCTGACAATGTTTTGTGGAGAGATAACATTATTTTCAGAACCTATAGGTTGAGTCACATTAATAGTAGGAGGAATCACACCATAGCGCATACTTAATATTGTCTTGGTTATGCCTACCATGCCGGCGGCCACAAGTAAATGACCAACATTTGTTTTCGTTGAACCTACTAATGGAGTTGCTTTATATGGACTAAAAAAGCTTTCAATTGAGTTAAATTCGGTGGTATCTCCTAATAGAGTTCCTGTGGCATGACACTCTAAATAATCAATAGATTTGGGGTTAAGTTTGGCCTCAGAATAAGCTCTTTGATATGCTAGAGTTTGACCTTGAGAATTAGGACTAAGAAGATGTTTACCTTTACCATCATTAGATAGTCCATTACCACAAATTGTGGCTAAAATTTTGTCTCCATCTCTAATAGCATCACTGTGTCTTTTGAGCATTACCATTCCTATACCTTCGGAGGTAATTAACCCGCGTGATGACTTATCTAGGGGACGACTAATGCCATTATCTGGATATCCTTGAATACCAGAAAATAACATTCTAATAAATAATGGATCTGCACAACTAATCGCACCAGCTAACATCAAATCAGCTTTGCCAGATTGCAGATAATGAGATGCCAATTTAATAGCATAAAATGATGATGAACAAGCAGCATCTATACAGAAATGACTTGCAGATAAAGAAAATGCTTTAGAAACTATAGCAGCAGGTAAACCGGAAACCATAGCATTATATGGAGAGACTTTTGTAGAGGTTAATGAACCACCTAAACGAAAGTCATTTTCCTGCAAAACTTCACTAATTGCAGGTTCAATATTTTGCTGATAAATAGGAGCAAATAAACTATGAGAAGCTTTGGTTGGAAATCCCAAAGTTCCTAAAATTACACCACATTTTGAGAGTGCAGTTTGATTTTCTAAGTAACCACTATCAATAATTGCCTGTTTAGCGGCATATAGTGACCATTTAAAACTATTGTCGAGACTTTCAACAAATGATGTTGGTAAATTGTACTCATTAGCATCAAACTTAAAGTTGCGGATAAATCCACCTTTTTGAAAGTAGAATTTTTCCGGTTTACCTTTAGTTGAATCGTAAAATATCGCAGGATCTATTCCCAAATCCGCTACAGTTATAGATGATGTAGAATCTTTTTCTTGTGTAAGATTCTGCCAAAATTCTTCGGGATTATTAGCATCGGGAAATAGGCAAGATAACCCGATGATAGCTATTTTTTCCACTGTTGAAATCCTCCTTGGGGCATAAGACGTGACTGAAAAGGATTTACGCTATTCCCCCAATTGGCAAGGATTAACAACTTGCGCTGTTATTAGAAAATTGTAGGTTGGTAACAAAGTTTCGGAATGTTGGGTTTCACTTCGTTCTACCCAACCTACGGACTAGTTATTAATTATTTATGTTTGAGTAATTCCTGTGGACAAATTACTGCTTTTGCTCCTAATATCTGTGAGTATATTTGTCCTTCTCGACCGTGAATAATGAAATCACAAGTTGCACCACTATTTGTTTTGGCTTTAATTTCACAGGAGACATAATAGGCTGCGTCGCAAGGAATTGGTGCAAATTGTTGGGAATCTGTTAGTTGTCCAGGTAGACATATTTCTTGATAAAAATGATTTAACCATAACCATAAAGGTTGTGTACTCAAGTCTGTTGCATAAGGGTTATACCATCTAATAGGAAATTGTCCTTGTTTTTGAGCAGAAATTGATTCCCAATAACATTCTGTGGTGATTTTTTCGTTAGTGATATTGATGACTCTGTTGATTTTTTGGAAACATGAACCGTGAAATAATGCGGTATCACTTGTTTGATAAAAGTCTGTTCCGGTGGTAGTAATAATATTGTCTTCTGTGAGATCCACTCTTGGATAAATTGGCTGTTCTGGTGTTTTTCCTACTACTTTAATAACTGCACGGAAGTGAAATAAGGGTTTACCCAGGGGATTTTTACTAGTAATAGTCGTTTCAAATTCGATAAATTCACCATCTTTTTTATCCAGTTCTTTCAATTCTAACAAAAATTCATCTGCTAAATTGGCATTAAAGGTAATTCCCTTTAATACTTTAAATTGTTGACAACTTAAATAGCGATAACCTGGATAAACTTCTTCACAAGCATTAATCATCCAAGCCATAGCACAAGTAGCTGGTAAAACTGGCGTTCCTGCAATTACATGATCATACAAAAACGGGTTTTCTGCTAATGTCATTTTCCGCCGAATGTGATGTATTCGCAATTGGGAATCTAAAGATGAAGGAGGCAAAAACATCGGACTACCAATCACAACTTGTGTATGATCTTGATAAGCTGGATGTAGTTCATTAACTAACATTTGTGTACCAATTTCTACAGGAATAATATCAATTCCTCTTTCTGCAAATGCCTTTTTTAATTGTGGTGTCACCATCCCACTATCCCAACCTCCCCAATTAATTGCGACTACATGACAATTAGGGTGATATTGTTTGATTAAATGGGCTGATTTATTAAGAATTTCGTTAGCTATAGCATAATCAGTTTGACCAATATTCCCATAAAAACCACTTACCGAAGAAAACAATACTAAATGTTTTAATTGTTGAGGATTAACACAAGATAGCAGATTTTCTAAACCCTGAACTTTAGCCGTATAAACTTTCTCAAAATCATCTTCTGTCTTTTTTTCAATTAACTTATCAGCTAAGTTACCAGCGCCGTGAATAATTCCGGTAATTTGACCGACTTTCTGAGAAATTTCTTGCAATTTTGCTTGCAAATTTACAGTGTCAGTCACATCAACACTAATATATTCAGCCGTTCCTCCTGTAGCTGTAATAGCTGCTAATGTCTTCTTAATTTCTCGACTGGAATTAATTTGATTAAATATCTTTTGTACCATCATGGGAGTTGGTTTTTCACCCTGAGAAATCAAATTTTCCATAATGCGCTTTTTCAAAGCTGAATCTTCTAAACAATCTCGCGCATATTCCGGTTCTGTAGTAATTTCTGAACGACCTAAAAGAATAAACTTACAAAGTTGTTGTTGAGCTAATTTAACAGTACATTGAGCAGTGATTCCCTTTGCTCCACCACTGACAACAAAAACAGAAGATGGAGTAATTTGAACAGTTGCAATCATAAATCCTCTCCCAAAAAATCAAAATATCAAACTCTTACTCATATAATGGTGGGCAATGCCCACCCTACAAATTATTCAGCCTTAGCAACCAGTGTTACTCGTCCTTGATTACCATAACCAACTTCGCTAATATAGCGATTAGAATCGTGCAATTCAGCGACAATATATTGAGCAGATTCGTGAGGATCTAAGGTGGGATTTAGGTCAATTGCTCTAAAAAATACCTGTGGCCATTCCCATCGCAAACTCTTTGTTAAACCAAACAAACCGGCAGCAATTGCACTAAAATTAGTTTGATGTCCTAACCCAAATTCACCATCAAGATGAGCGACTGTGCAGAAGCTTGTTCTTCCTGCTAATGATGCTGCATTATTCAATATTGCTTTCAAATGTTTTGCCATTAAAAACACTTGTTTAATAATTGCTTTTTCTACTTCTGGATAGGAAATATGCTCGATTTTTTCAGGTTTAAATTGAGGATGTAGGTGAATAAATGCCCCAATTGGTCCATGTTTAGTAATCACACTTTGCAATAATAATTGCAGATGTTGTTCACTCATGTTTGCTAATGTAACACGGATAACACCTGCTGGTAATGGCAATTGTTGGGAAACTAAGGATGGGGGGAAACTCAAAACTACAATTTTCCAACCTTGTGCTATCAGTGCATTAGCTAGTTTTGTGGTAGTTAAAGAACCATCATCTGTAATTAAACAAATATGTGCTACTGGTAATTGTATTGATAAAAAATCCGGTCTTGGTAACGTTATTAGTTGAACTGGACGACGGGGAAGATGAGGATCTACTATAGGTGGTGGGGTTAAATCCACTGTTATAGTAGACTCCACCCCCGCACTTTCCTCCTTGGTTAAGTAAGAATTAAGAGTTACCGAGTTAATATCAGTGTGCGGCTTTTTTTTTTCACCTCCCACCAATGTTTGGAGGTAGTTAACGATTTGCCCAATTGTCCGTAAATCTCCCAGTTCTTCTATATTAGGTTTAGGTAAATTCGGATATGCTTCCTGCATTGCCCCTAGTATTTCTACTCGTTTAATGGAATCTATACCTAAGTCTGCTTCCATATCCATATCCAGTTCCAACATTTCCACCGGATAACCTGTTTTTTCGCTGGTAATGTTTAATAGAGTTTGGGCTAAATCTGCATATTCGTTAGTGTTTTCGTTAGGTTGGGAACTGGGAACTGAAAATTGGGGAATAATCATTGGTTCTGGTGCTAATTCCTCTATTATCTCTGTGGGAATTTGAGGAATGATCATTGATTCTTCTGGGATTTCTGTTGTTAATGGATTCTGTTTTTGCAGATATTCAACAACTTGACCAATGGTGCGTTTTTCTGCTAGTTCTTCGAGGTTTGGTTTGGGCAAATTAGGATATAATTCTTGCAATCCTCCTAAAATTTCCACTTTTTTAATAGAGTCAATTCCTAAATCTGCTTCCATATCCATATCGAGTTCTAACATTTCGATAGGATAACCTGTTTTTTCGCTGGTAATAGTTAATAAGTTGTTGGCTAAATCATCCAGGTTAATATTATTAACTACGGGTACAGTTTCTGGAATTAATGCAATTGGTTCAGGTTCAGACTGAATGATCTCGTTAATTACCGGTTCTATAACTTTATTGACAGTTGAAATGGGTATTTCTAATTCAACTTTTGACTCAATTACTGGTACTTGTTGGGGGGGAATAATAGTAATATTAGCAGCGACAGATGCTTCTTCAGGAGTAGATAGGGGAATAAAAGCTGCCGTTTCTTGAGTTTCAGAAATCAGTTGAGAATATTCTTCTTGAATAAGTTGGAAAAAGTGTTTGGTATATTCTATTTGTTCCCGCAAATATTGTTCATGAATGCGGAGGGTTTCACCTTGTTGAGAATGAAACTGCATCATGCTGCGTTCTAAACTTTCCATGATTATCTGCTTAATTTGAGCAGCTTCAGCAGAAGATTTAACATTAGCAAATAATTTATTTTGCTGCTGCATTAATTGAAAGAATGTTTTGGTGTATTCTATTTGATGGTTAAGATATGTGCTGTGAACTTCTAAATTCTCGCTTTGGTTATATTGAAACTGGCTGAGAAGTTGTTCCAAACTGGTGAGAATTTGTTGACAATTTACAAGTTTATCTGGTGTTGGCATTTTATCTCTAGATTGCTGTGGAAACAATTCTGAAATGGATATTTTTTCTGCTTCTTTTGGCGATTCTTTAATGAGAGTTTGAGTATTCATCTGTGGTTGAAACTGAGTTGCAATGATGGGTTGTTTTTTATGTCCATTACCGTTGCCGTTATGTCCAGTTGTTGAAGGAATTTTGATAATTTCTGAATGATCAATTTCTAGATTTTTCAATTCTGGAATTTCTGGACTTTTTAACTTCTGAATTTCAGAAATTTTATCTGCGTTCTGCAAGCTTTCAGTAAAGGCATTTTTGGTTTTATCGGAAATGTAGTTAATGCCAGTTAATTTGACGTTAAGAGTCTTTTTAGCCGCAGTAGGAGGTAATACGGGAGGAAGTTGATAAGGGTCAAGATTGCCAAGATTCATGCCGATAACGCGCAACTGAACTACCGCTTCTCGCAAAGAGCGATCGCTATTTTTTTGTGGACTAGGATTAAGAGATATAGTAATATGAGGACGATCTCCTAATATCTCTTTCACCAAATTACTTAAAACCCGTTTTGGTCCAAATTCTACAAAGCAATAACCACCAGCGCCATAGATATTTTCAATCTCTTGTTTAAACAGCACTGAACTAGCCAAATGGCTTTCTAAATTCTTTTGAATTGCTGTGGCATCTTGGGGATACTGTTTACCAGTAACATTACTAAAAACGGGAATTTGCGGATTTTTAAAAGTTACTGATTTAGTAGCAATAGCAAAAGATTTTTGTGCGAATGCTATTAATGGAGTATGAAAAGCCGCAGACACAGGTAATAAAACCGCACCATATCCCAATTTTTGGCAACCATGATGAATTTTATCAATTTCTAACTTTGAACCTGCTAAAACAATTTGAGTGGGAGAATTAAAATTAGCAATACTTACTTTCGGAAATTGCTTCAGCAGTGGTTCAATTTTGCCGATATCTTCCTTCACCGCTAACATAGTACCAGCGTCATGATCTGGGTCCTTTGGTGCAGCCATGGCTTGTCCTCTAGACTTCACCAAAAACAAATAATCTGCCTCACTCAATACTCCAGCAGCCCACAAAGCCGTTAATTCACCAAAACTATGACCAGCGGTAAAATCTGCTTTAAAGCCAGCTTGCTGCAAAATCCCATACAAACCAGCGCTAAAAACCCCAATAGCAGGTTGGGCATATTCGGTTCTTTGTAAAGCTGCAATTTGCGTTTTTTTCTCAGTTTCATCAAAGGTAGAATGAGGAAAAACAACTTGAGAAATCGGTTGCAAATTACTTTGTTTTAACAAATTATCCATCTTGCCATATAACTGCCGCAAGCTGGGGAAATTCATTACCACTTCTCTTCCCATTTCCAAATATTGAGAACCTTGTCCAGAGAATAAAGCAACAACTTTTCCAGCCAATTCCATACCAGAGGAACGGTAATAAATACCTTGAGGATGTTCCCAAGATGTTGAGTCAGGCTTATTTTTTAGTAACTCAATACTAACTTGCAGTAACTTACAAGCTTCCTGTAAATTATCGGCTATAAACCCAATTCTTACCGCTGTTTTGGGAATAGTTAGAGATTGACACTCTTGCAATAATTGAGAATAATATCTTTCTCCATTATTAGCTTGCAAATTATTAAAAGTTGCCTCTAACTTACTAATTAATTCAGCTTGACTAGCACCAAATAATAGCACTTCATTAGAGGTATGATGTAACCGGTAGGGATTTTGTTGTTCTGGTTCATACTCTTCTAAAACAACATGATAATTCGTGCCACCAAAACCGAAAGAACTCACCCCCGCACGTCTGGGAGTTTCACCTTCTGCTTTTATCCAAGGTCTAGTTTGAGTATTTAGATAAAAGGAGGAATTTTCAATATCTAATTTTGGATTTGGTTCATTAATATTGATAGTTGCTGGTAATATTTTGTGATGCAATGCTAGGGCAGTTTTAATTAAACTAGCAGCACCTGCGGCGGCTTTTGTATGGCCAATTTGCGATTTTACACTTCCTAAAGCAATGTGTTGTTTTTGGGTATCATGTTTCGCAAAATAATCTCTTAAAGAACCAAATTCTGTAGGATCTCCAGCCATTGTTCCCGTACCATGGGCTTCCATTAAACCCACAGTTGCTGGAGAAAAACCAGCATCATTATAAGCCCTTTCTAAAGCCTTAACTTGTCCTTCTTTTCTAGGGGCATAAATACTCTTGTAGCGACCATCACTAGAAGTACCAATTCCCTTAATTACCGCATAGATTTTATCCCCATCTTTTTGGGCATCTTCTAAGCGTTTTAAGAGAATCATCCCAATACCTTCACCTAACATCATCCCATCAGATTTAGCATCAAATGGTTTAACATTATCGCTAGGACTAACAGCCGGAGTTTTACTAAAAGAAATGTAGGCCATGATGGTATTATCGGTGTCTACTCCACCGGTTAACATCATATCGCTACGATGTTCAACTAATTCACTTATGGCCATTTTTAATGCCCCGAAAGAACTAGCACAAGCGGCATCAACTACACAATTTGTACCACCAAAATTGAAACGATTAGCAATTCTCCCAGCCACAACATTTGCTAACATTCCAGGGAAAGCATTTTCATCCCATTTAACATAAGCAGATTTGATTTTATCAACTATTTTCTTAGTATCTTCCTCAGATAAACCACTGCTTTTGAGAACTTTTTCCCAAATTGGATATTCTAATCTAGCAGCTAAAGGCATTGCTAATTGTTTGCCCATTGCTACACCTAAAATAACCCCAATATTCTCGCGGTTAAATTCACGGGAATCACCATAACCTGCATCTTCCATTGCTTCTTTCGCAACTACTAAACTTAATAGTTGAGAAACATCTGTAACTTCTAAAATGCTGGGGGGAATGCCAAATTCCATGGGGTTAAAATCAACTTCGGGAATAAAACCACCACGTTTACAATAGGTTTTATCTTCTGATGTTCTAGGATTAGGATCATAGTAATCTTCCACACTCCAATGACTTGCAGGAACATCAGTAATACAGTCAATTTTATTAACAATATTTTGCCAATAATCTCTTAAATTTCTCGCTTGAGGCATTAAAGAAGCCATACCAATAATAGCTATTGGATTTGCTTGTAGTTTTCTGTTAATTTCTTTAGTTGACATAGAATTTTCTGATGAAGAAGCATTATTCATGTTCATTTTCTTTTCCTTTATAAACCTAACTAAAGTCTGTTCACAACTATTAATTTGGGCTTCTAATTCCGTTAAGGAAGTATTTATTGTGTCTATCTTTTTTTGGGGGTAAGACATCATGGCATAGACTAATCTTGAGTACCGTAAATTGTGCAGCACCATAGGCTATTAACAGATAGTTTCCTATCTGCATTCGCGCAGTTACTACAGGTGAGTTTAAATGTTTGACCGGACATCAATTCCACAGTATATATACTGCCTTGTTTGTTGTAATCATCGAATTTCTAAGTGTTTTTTGGATATTTTTCACCAATGCTATAACATCATTGAATGTTTTACCTATTAGATAATAATGTTGTGTATGGTGATATAGAAGTTACCAGTTTTTACAGTTCAGGATAACCTATTTTAGATGATTAAACTCATAAAAGCTGCCAAGATCGTTACAAAAATAATTAGCACTTTGTGGCAAATTCTCTGCATAGTGAAAAAATACTTAAACAGTTTTTTAAGAATCTAGCAGTTTGTAACTTAGGGAAATACAAAACCCCGGTTTATTAAGGGATAGGTTTTGTTTCTTTAGGTAATTCTGCTCTAAAAAACTGAATTAATTTTAGTATTTATTCTGTTTCTTGACATGAAATCAACAATTTATTTTTAATCTATAAATGTTGAATTAATAAAAAGACTAACACAGTTTAGGAAAACTGAATAGTTCATTTCTGCTAATTTTTGGAGAAAAATATTTGTTAATTTACCTCCTTTTCCATACAACTGAATTACATTAGTATAATTTATAACTGCATTTTCTCCTAACATATTCTTGGTAATTACGGTTTTCATATCAATCTTTTCTTGATAATTCAAGAATTTTATGTAAATTGTTTCATAAGTAACTAATCAATAAATATACAAGGGAAATATTTGAACATAACCGGGTATTTTTTGAGCAAACTATCATAATTAAGTCCTAGTTTTTGATGAATTTATAAGATAACTCACCTTTTATAGACAATTCGTTATTTATAAACTAAAGATTAATTTTTTGTCCTTGATCATGTCAATAATTGATAACAATGTTAGAAATTATTGTTATAGCATTAAATATGAAAATTCTGCATATATTTAGTAAAATTTGCTAAAATAAATACAAATTTTTATATTAAATTATGATTAATCAAGTATTTTAATAAAAAAATAAATTTAGTTGACAAGATCAAATTTATTTGGGATACTTACAGGTAAGTTTATTCATTTGCCTAAGTTATGAGCATCATTAATGCTTAGGAATTGAAGATTTTTATTTCTGATGAGGACTATCGTATTTTAGGTTACTTAATTAAATGCCAATCCAAGATAAAATTGATAGTATAACGTGGCATTAATCATCAATTATTTGCAGTAAAATCCACCTTAATTCTAGGTTAATTTGGGTATTTATAACAGCTAGGAATGCTGACAACAATTCATACATAAATAATTAGACATATCGCTGCTATCAAAGCAATAGAGGATAAGTCTATAACCATTACGAGTATTTTCCGAAATAACACCATGGGAATAAAAATATGGCACTAAATAAACAAAGCCAATTATTCAAATTGACGGCGCTGAAGTGGAAAATAATTTTGGCAACTTCTCTAACTTTAGCTACGGGGTTAGTATCTTTATACATTTTCTATCAATTGAAGATCAATTCTCAAATTTTATCTCCTGCGGAGACAACAACTAATAAATCTCAACCTACCCCTATTAAAGTTGCTATAACTGCATTAGGAAGGTTACAACCAAAAGATAAAATTACTTATTTATCTGCTCCCAATTCTATCAACGGTGTCAGAGTAGAAAAACTGTTGATAAAGGAAGGAGATAATGTGAAGAAAGGACAAGTATTAGCTTATTTAGAAAACTATGCTCGTTCCCAAGCAGCCATACAACAAGCATTTGATAAATTGTTAATTGCTAGGGCTAAATTGGCACAGGTAAAAGCTGGAGCAAAAACTGGAGATATTAATGCTCAAAAAGCCACAATTACTCGGTTGAATTCCCAATTACAAGGAGATATTGCCGCGCAAGTAGCAACAATTAATCGTATTCGGGCTGAAGTTGAAAATGCTCAAAAAGAGAGTAATCGCTATCAGCAATTATTCAAAGATGGTGCTGTTTCTGCTTCCATTGTTGATAGTAAAAATTTAACCCTAAAAACTACACAACAGCAGCTAAAAGAGGCTCAAGCTACTCTTAAAAGGACTGAAAATACACTTGAAGATCAACTCAAAGAAGCAAAAGCCAAACTTAATAGCATTAAAGAAGTTAGGTCTGTAGATGTAGAATTAGCAGAAAGTGAAGTTAAAAGTGCAGAAACAGCAATTAAACAAGCGAAAGCCGATCATGATTTAACTTATATTTCTTCCACTATAGATGGGACAATTTTGCGAATTAATGCTAGAAATGGAGAAATAATTTCTACTAATGGCTTTGCAGAAATTGGTAATATATCACAAATGCAAGTCTTAGCAGAAGTCTATCAAACGGATATTCAAAATATTCGAGTTGGTCAAAAAGCTAAAATTACTAGCACTACATTTCCTGGCGAATTACAAGGAACTGTGCGAGAAATTGGCTGGCAAGTTAATCAACAAGGTATCTTTAGTATTAATCCCAATTCTGACGCAGACCGGAGAGTAATTGAAGTCAAAATATCTATTGATAATCCCGTAGATACTCAAAAGATATCTCGCTTAACTAACTTACAAGTTGACGTTGCTATCCAAATTTAGTTATTAATTAATGTTTATTTGTTATTTGTTATTTTCAACAAATGACAACTACTAACTAATAACTACTAACTAATAACTAACAACTAATATGAATATCAAAATTCCTTTAGCGTGGCTACAACTTGTCCAGCAGAAACTTCGCTTTGTGATAGCTGTAGCTGGAATTGGCTTTATTGTGCTATTAATGTTTATCCAGCTAGGTTTTCAAGATGCACTATATTCTAGTGCAACAGCATTACATCAACGATTGAGCGGTGATTTGTTTTTAGTTAGTTCTCAATATAAATCTTTGACAGCAATTCAAAGTTTTTCTCGGACTCGATTATATCAAACATTAGGATTTGATGGTGTTGATTCTGTTAGTTCAATTTATTTGCAATTTGCGAAATTAAAAAATCCCATTAGTGGTGAGAAATATTCAATTTATGTCATTGGTTTTGATCCGGGAAAATCCGTTCTAGATATTCCAGAAGTTGAGCAAAATTTAGATAAACTCAAAATTCCTGATGTCATGCTATTTGATAGAGATGCCCGTTCAGAATTTGGACCAATAGCAGAATTATTTAATCAGGGAAATATTCAACAACCAATTGAAATCTTTCCCTTTGATGCGATTAAGGGTTATCGGGTGCGAGTTGGGGGTTTATTTAGTTTAGGACCGTCCTTTGGTGTTGATGGTAATTTAATTGTTAGCGACTCAACTTTTTTAAGAATTAATCCTAATAGTCGTCCAGTGGAAAAAATAGATATGGGAGTGATTAAACTCAAATCTGGTGCTGATATAAAACGAGTTTTAAATAGTTTAAAAAACAAGCTCCCACAGGATGTAAAAATATTCACTCGTCAAGAATTTATTGATTTTGAAAAACAATATTGGTCTGTAAGAACTCCTATTGGTTTTATTCTTAACTTAATGCTGATTATGGCTTCTGTTGTTGGGGTGGTAATTGTTTACCAAATTTTGTATAGCAACATTGCTACTCAATTTATTGCCTATGCCACTTTAAAAGCTATTGGTTATGCTAATGGATATTTATTAAATGTTGTTTTTCAACAAGCATTAATCTTAGCATTGTTAGGTTATCTTCCTGGCTTTATTGTTTCCATTGCTTTATATGATTTTGCTATGAAAGCAACTAAATTACCTATCATGATGACAAGTAATAATGCCTTACTTGTCTTAGTATCTACAGTCTTAATTTGTATCACCTCTGGAGCATTAGCTATTAATAAACTGCGTTCTGCTGATCCGGCTGATAGTTTTTAGGGATTTATTGTTCTGTAAATTAATCAAATTTTCCCCAATATTCTCTAAATTAAAACCAACCAAAGATAGAAATTTCATGTTATTAGCAACAGTAAAATTTTATTGTCAGTGCAACAGTTCTTAATTGCAATTTCCCGCAATTAGGAAATAAGGTTGTATTGCTTTCTCAACTGTATCATTATCGTCACACTCCCACAAAACACTTATCTATCTTTGAACATGAACTTGCAAAATAAAACTCTGCTAATTACCGGAATTGACGAATTTATTGGTTTACGTGCAGCCGAATTAGCCGTAGCTCAAGGGATGAAAGTTAGAGGTATACAAAGTTCCCAAATTAAAGATCAAACAGTGCGAAGTTTAGGTATTGAAATTGTAGTTGGTAATATCACTGATCCTGGAATTTGCTCAAAAGCTTGTCAAGGAGTAGATATAGTTTTACATACTGCTCAAATTGCCGAAGAAGCTGGGGATATTAAGCATTTTCGAGAAATAAATGTCAATGGTACTATTAATATCGCCAAGGCTGCTAAACAAGCAGGTGTAAAAACATTTGTCCATCTTTCTAGCACTTTAGTATATGGGTTTGATTACCCTGAGAAAGTTACAGAATTAGGTGTACTTTCTGGTGAAAATAATGCTTATTGTCAGACAAAAATTGAAGGCGAAATCGAAGTTTTAAAACTCAATAATCCCGCTGAATTTGGAGTAATTGTAATTCGGGCTGGTGATGTTTATGGTCCTGGAAGTATTCCTTGGATTGTCCGGCCAATTCAGATGATGCGACAAAAATTATTTGCCTATGCTAATGATGGTAAAGGTGTGATGAATCATCTATATGTAGATAACTTAATTGATGCTATCTTTTTAGCTATAGAAAAATCAGCCTATGGGGAAATTTTTAACATTACTGATGGTCAAGAAACTTCCTGGAAAGATTATTTTATTCATCTTGCTTCTCTCGAAGGTTTACCAGCGCCAATGTCTTTACCTAAAGAGGAAATGAAGTTATTTTTGCGTGTGCGTCTTCAGGGACAAAAACTATTCCGTAAAAAAGCTGATATTCTCCCGGAATCAGTTGATTTTATGAGTCGTCCTTATGCCTATTCTATTGCAAAGGCGCAAAATATTTTGAATTATCAAGCTAAAGTTAATTTAGCAGAAGGAATGGGTCGTACTCGTGAATGGTTGCAGAAAACTGACATTCAAAAACTGATGAAATAGATAAAGTTCTTCAAGGATAAATTTTCACAATTAGGAAGTTTTGACTAATGTTTAAAATTGTAAACCTGTTCATTGCCACTTTGCTAACTATTAGCTTCACCGAAATAGTTCAGGCTGAATCAACAACATCATTAACTGTAGTTGTTAATGGTATTCGTAATCAAACCGGGGAAATTTGCATGAGAGTTTATAATTCTGAAAAAGGATTTCCGGATAATGCTAAAAGTGAAGTTAAAAGTGGCTGTACTAAAATTACAGGGACTTCTATTAAACAGGTATTTTCTGGATTAAAACCTGGTAATTATGCTGTGGCTGTAATTGATGATCAAAATGGCGATCGCAAACTCAATAAAGACTTTTTTGGGATTCCTGAAGAGGGTTTTGGCATTTCTAGAAATCCCATTGTTTCTATCAGCACTGGCACACCTAAGTTCAAAAATGCCAGTTTTAAAGTTGATAAGAATACTACAATTAATATCTTTTTGAAGTATTCTCTTGATCCCTAATTTGAAGTTTAATACGGTTCAGTTAAGCCTAAAACTCTTTTTTTTAATGCACCACAAAGGACACAAAAAGAAGAGAAATTCTTAACTAAACTGTATTGATTGATAATTTACAATCGGGAGTTAGATATAGATGCTAACTCTTTTTCCTGACTCCTAAGTTATATCTGAGACTATAGAGATAATGCCAGATTTGATGATATTTCTATCTAAGTCTTTGTTGGGTTGGTTGCTAATTCAGAGTTGTTTAACGTTAATATTTTTATGGTATTTACGTTCATACAAACCACAGTTATTACCAGATGAAAAATTACCAAAAACGGCAGTAATTCTTTGTTTAAGAGGTGCTGATCCATTTTTACATAATTGTTTGCGATCGCTCTTACAACAAAATTACCCGCAATATGATCTAAAATTGATCATTGATAGTCAAGAAGATCCAGCTTTTAAAATTGCCAGTGAAACAATCAATGAACTGGGTGCAACTAATGTCCAAATTAGCATTTTAAGAGCAGTTAATCATAATTGTAGTCTTAAATGTAGTTCTCTAATACAAGCTGTTTCTGACTTAGATAATGCTTATCCAATTATCGCTTTTATTGATGCTGATACTGTAGTTCATCCTCATTGGTTACGAGAATTAGTTACTCCTCTTCTTGATGACAAAGTTGGTCTAACAACAGGGAATCGTTGGTATGTTCCCACTGGTAATTATTGGGGTTCATTAGTTCGCTACTCTGGTAATGTTTCTACAGTTGTGCAAATGTTTCTCTTTCAAATTCCTTGGGGTGGAACTTTAGCTATCAAAACAGAAGTCTTAAACCGCATCAAACTTTTGGATAAGTGGGGACAAGTATTAACAGATGATATGCTTCTTCATAAACTTATCAAAAAACAAAAGTTACAAATTAAATTTATTCCTTCTTTATTGATGCTAAATCAGGAAGAAAGTAGTTTAAGTAACTTACTAGAATCATTAAAAAGATTAATAATTAGTTTTAAACTTTATCACCCTGGTTGGTTAGCCATAATTAGTGAAGCATATTCTAGTATTCTCATACCCAATCTAGTCATCCTCATCATTTTCTATCTCTTGCTTCACTCTCAATGGTACGCTGGATTTTTATTATTTTCCTCTTACATTTCCTACACCATTGGTTTGGTTTTACTCATGCTATTAATGGAAATATCAATACATCATATCCTATATAATCAAGGTAAAAAAATACCAAAATTATCGCCTTTAATTATCCTCAAAATGTTCATAACTATCCCTTTAACACAGTGGGTTTATGGTTTAATAATACTATCTTCTTTGTGGACATCAAGTATTACTTGGCGGGGAATTACTTATCGAATACAAGGACGCGAAAATATTCGGTTAATTGAATACCGTCCTTACCAATGGTTAGATCAACCAATTGATCCAAAAGCCTCTCTCTAGAGAATGGGTAAAATTTTAGATTTTTTATTTTCGCTTCCATATCTAAAATCCCCAAATCCAATAATTATTGGAAACTATCGCATCAGTAATATATTTTATCAGGAAAAATCATCTCATGATTATGAACAAAAAACCCCTTCGTATCGCCTTATTCACAGGATTATACGCTCCATTTTTAACAGGAGTTTCTGTTGCTGTACACCAGCGAGTTCACTGGTTATTAAAACAAGGGCATGAAGTTTTTTTAATTCACCCAGAAATTAATGATCAATACCCTCCACAAGTTGGTAAGCGTCCCATGTCAGGAATTGAAGAACTAGAAACATTTATTAATTTTTCTGCTTATTCATTTCCCACAGAACCACTGATTTTTTATAAATCTTTACCCCAACCATTAAACTATCGTCATTGGAGTGATACAAAATTACTCACTCACTTTCAACCTGATATTATTGTTGTTGAAGAAGCCCCACAAATGCGAGGTTTATATTCTGGTTTTTTGCAAGGTTATGGACGTTCCGTGGGAGTAGAATATGCCAGAAAAACAAACACACCTATTGTTTCAGTTTTCCATACAGATATCATTGCCTATATTCAATATTATTTCGGTAACACAGTCTTTAATTTAGTGCGTCCTTTTCTGCCAATTTTAGTTAAACAATTTAGTGAAACTTATGATTTAAGTTTATTTTCTTCCCGTGAACAACTGGCTAAATACCAAAAATTAAAAGCTCAACGCGCCGAATATCTTCCCTATCAAGGAATTGATTGTCAAAAATTTCATCCCCGCAATATTTGTTATGATCCAATTCCTGATGATCAACGTCCAACTATTTTATTTGTAGGACGTATTACTCCAGAAAAAAATGTTAATCAACTTTTAGATATTTATCCTCTCATTGCTGCTAAAATTCCTGATGTTCATCTAGTAATTGTTGGTAGCGGTCCTTTGGATGCAGAAATTCGTCGTCGCGCTGAAAATTTCCCCCATGGTGTCACTATTTGGGGTGAATCTCATGGTAAAGAACTTTTAGGTTGGTTTGCAAAAGCAGATATATTTGTTAACCCTTCTATCACCGAAAATTTCTGCACTACAACTAACGAAGCTTTAGCTTCTGGAACGCCTGTAGTGGCCGTGGTCGCCCCTTCAACTGCTGAACAGGTTATTTCTGGGGTTAATGGTTTTCTAGCCGCACCTAATGACCCTAGAGATTTTGCCCAAAAAGTAATTACAATTCTCGAAAATCCTGACCTCAAAAATCAATTAACTCAACAAGCTCGTCCCTCAATTCTGGAATTTGATTGGTCAGCTTGTACCCAAAAGTTTGAAGATAAGCTTTATGAATTAGTTAATATCCGCCGAGAGGTAGATGTCTAAATCAAACTCAAAAAAACGCCAATTTGGCTACTGAAATAGAAATAGCTCTGCTAGAGTATTTAAGTAGTTGACCTGTGGGCTTTTAGGTTCTTAGTTTGAGATATTGATAAAGCTATCTTGTGATCATTCTCAAGATTTCCTACTCGAATTGATCACCAGATTAGTATTATCCTCAATCGTGCCTAAAACTCTTTATACCTCAGAAGCACCAACTTCTGAGGTTTTTGTGATTTTTTTGACAATTATTCCTCTGGACTAGGATTATACTACACCAGGGACAGAATAAGCGTAACCTATTCTTCCCCAGTCGGCGTAACAGCTTACATAATTCTGCTATAAACAGCCCTAAATCAGTGATGAAAGTGAATACCTATGAAAATATCATAGATAAATTCAAAAAAGTCCTGTTTCTGTAATAAACCGGAAGTTTGGGGACTGCCTTTTTCGTCCAATAACGGCTTCATTAAATAATAAGCCGGTTGATAATTATACCAAGGAATCGAAGGCCACAGATGATGAATTAAATGGTAATTCTGCCCTAAAATCAGGATATTGAGAACCTTACCTGGATAAACCCGGGCATTTTTCCAGCGATTTGTTTCTACAAACGGACGGTGGGGTAAATAGTCAAAAAATAACCCTAAAGTTATTCCCACTAAAAAAGCGGGAATAAACCAAAAGTTAAGAATATAGCCCAAAAAGTGATATTGGACAGAAATATAAACAATAGTAATGATGATTAAGCGACTAATAAACCATTCTAGTAGTTCATAATTACGCCATAATCGTCTTTGGAAGAAAAATACCTCATGGTACAAAAATCTCACCGCAATTAACCACAGGGGTCCACCTGTGGAAACATAATGATCTGGGTCATCTTTAGGGTGATTAACATTACCATGATGTTGTAAATGTACTCGTGTAAATACTGGAAAAGCAAAGGCGAGAATTAAGGCACTACAATGGCCTAACATAGCATTAACAATTCGATTTCGATGGGCTGACTGGTGACAAGCATCATGAATAATTGTTCCAGAACAATGAAGTGCTAGTGTATTGATACTAAAACACAACCAATGAGGCCATTCCCACAACCAATACCCAAAATTAGATAAAACCAACATCATCACTACGACTAAAAACATCAGCAGTGTGGGGTTAAAATCACCAGGAGGTGATAAAAGTTCTTTGGGGGGAATTGTCAGTGGCTTTTGTGCCTCCGACGTGAGCATTATTAACTCCTTTAATTCATAATTAATCTTTACGGATCATACTATTAATCTTAGTTAAGAGTAAAGTTATGTAAAGCAAGATTGATTTACAGTTCTGTTGAAGGGTCAATAAATGAGGCTATGATTCTTGGCTAAACCAGTGCTTTTAGATAAAAAACTCTCTCAGAGGACTGTTGCCAATGTACGATATCAAATTTATACCATAATTATCTCCCTAACTGCCTGTAACATTGATTTAGCAGTTAATAAAAAAGACAGTTCGTTTAATTCATACCAATTTGCAAAATGATGGTGATCAATGGAAAAATGAATTGCTGATACTGTCAGTCTTTCATCATCCAAAATCTTAGATCTCAAATGGTATAAGCAAAGATGACGAGAAATTCCCCGGTAGACTCCAAAAATCTTCAACCCAGCCCATGACGCAATTAAGAGATTCTCAGCGCCGAACTAAAATTGTTGCTACTATTGGACCTGCTACTAGTAGTCCAGAAATGCTGAAAGCAATTATTGAAGCGGGTGCTACAACCCTTAGACTCAACTTCTCCCACGGAACTCATGCTGATCATCAGCGTAGTATTCGGTTAATTAGGCAAACTGCTTTTGAATTAAATAGACCAGTAGCAATTCTCCAAGATTTACAAGGTCCCAAAATCCGTTTGGGGCGATTTGAAAATGGTTCTATAATCTTAGCTAAGGGCGATCGCTTCACTTTGACAAATCGCCCCATAGAAGGAACTCAAGAAATAAGTTGTGTCACTTACGATTACTTAGCAGATGAAGTTCCTGTGGGTGCAAAAATCCTCCTCGATGATGGTAAAGTCGAAATGGTGGTAGAGGACATCAACCGCGAAAAAGGTGATTTACACTGTCGTGTCACAGTCCCAGGTAAACTTTCTAACAACAAAGGTGTTAATTTTCCGGGAGTTTACTTATCCATTAAAGCCATGACCGACAAAGACCGGGAGGATCTGATGTTTGGTCTAGACCAGGGTGTTGATTGGGTAGCACTTTCCTTTGTCCGTAATCCCCAGGATATCATCGAAATTAAAGAACTAATTTCTAGCACCGGTAAAAGTGTCCCTGTAGTTGCTAAAATCGAAAAACACGAAGCCATTGAACAAATGGAAGCAGTTTTGTCTTTGTGTGACGGTGTCATGGTCGCTAGAGGTGATTTAGGGGTAGAATTACCAGCAGAAGACGTACCCGTACTACAAAAACGGCTAATTGCTACAGCTAACCGCTTGGGTATTCCCATCATTACCGCTACCCAAATGCTAGATAGCATGGTCAGTAACCCCCGTCCCACCCGCGCCGAAGTATCAGATGTTGCCAATGCAATTTTAGACGGTACAGACGCTGTAATGCTTTCCAATGAAACCGCCGTTGGTAGTTTCCCTGTGGAAGCCGTAGCCACCATGGCCAGGATAGCAGAACGCATGGAACAGGAGTACGCACAAAACCCCAACTCCCGTCAGTCACGAGATAATAAACCCTCTATTCCCAATGCTATTAGTCAAGCAGTTGGTCAAATTGCGGAGAATTTGGGTGCGGCCGCCATTATGACTTTAACACAAACCGGGGCTACAGCCCGCAACGTTTCTAAATTCCGCCCGAAAACACCAATTTTAGCAATTACACCCCATGTTAACGTAGCGAGACAGTTACAGATGGTCTGGGGAGTTAAACCGCTATTGGTGTTAGAATTACCTTCCACGGGTCAGACGTTCCAAGCAGCTATCAATGTAGCCCAGGAAAAAAACCTCTTAACAGAAGGTGATTTAGTGGTAATGACCGCTGGTACACTTCAGGGGGTTTCTGGGTCAACCGACTTGATTAAGGTGGAAGTGGTGACTGCTATACTCGGCCAGGGAATTGGTCTAGGTCAAGGTTCAGTCAGTGGACGCGCTAGGGTAATTCATAATGCTATGGATGCCAGTAATTTTAATTCTGGTGATATTTTAGTAGCATCCCGCACAGGTGTGGATTTTGTAGAAGCAATTCGCAAAGCTGGGGGTATTATCACTGAGGAAGATAGTCTCACTAGTCACGCCGCAGTTATTGGTTTACGTTTAGGTGTACCAATAATTCTGGGTGTGAAGGAAGCAACACAAGCAATTAAAGACGGTGCGATTTTAACTTTGGATATACAGCGAGGTTTGATTTACTCCGGCGCTGTGGGAACTTAAACCTGTATCATTTTTAAGTTTCAGTGTGTATCTCATTTAACTGCTTACCGCTATAAAAATTCACAAAAATAAAAGACGTGGAGACGCAAAAGGCGTTTTCTGCGTCTTAGTTTTTATGAAAAATGAACCAAGTTCGCGTAGCGTCCCGTCAGGAATAGCAGTGAAGGACACGAAGGAAGAAGAAGGTTATTAGGACTTCTGAAGAATTTAGCATATTAGGTATTCAAGAACCATAAAATATAGAAATTAATCCTGATGAAATTTGGGTAAATATTCGTGATTATCGTCCAGGAAGAGAGGTGATTTGGTGATTCGCTTTTTATGAGATAAAAATATCATTTCTGAACCATTAAGGATAGAACCTAATCAAATAGTATTACCAGAAGTGTTGAATGTTAAGATTTTGAGGATATTGTCCAAGTTGTGCATTGGCATTGATGATACCAAATTTAAGCAGTTAATGACTCTATTCTCAATAAACAAGGGATTTTACCTGGGTGAAACCCAAACATTGTAAAGTTTCATTGCAGGATTCAACACTTCTGCTTAGAGGGATTATTAGAAATTTTTACTCCCTATTGAGAAATTTATGTCGAATTAGCTCAAGTATTACCATGAGAACAACTTATGTCCTATGGTGATGTTCAAATGGTAGAAGAAAAAGCGGTGAGATTTATTGTTGAGCAAGAAGCATTAACTCAGACTGTGTCCCGGATTTTAGCAGATGTTAGTTAAATTAACTTTTTCAGTAATTCAGGAATTTGAGACGGACTATCAGCCAGGGGAATTTTTAGGGACTTAAAAGCAGCCAATTTACTTTCTACCGTGCCAAAATTAGCACAACGTCCAATTACAGTGGCTAAAGTTCCTGTTTGTTGCCAATTTTGTGTGGGAGGTGCGTGTCTACCGGCAATATAGGCAATTACGGGTTTATCAATTGTTTCAGCAATATATTTTGCTGCTGCTTCTTCACTTCCTCCACCAGGTTGGCCGATTAAAACAATGGCTTCCGTGGTGTCATCTTCATCGAGAATTTGTAACCATTGCAGAAATGAAGAACCGACAATAGTATCACTGCCAATACTTACACTAATTGACTGTCCCCAACCCACCTTTGTTAATTCCCAAGCTACTTCATAGGTGAGGGTACTACTGCGGCTGACAATTCCCACAGGACCTGGGATATAAAACTCACGTTCGTGAGTACCGAGAAGAATTTTCCCAGGGACGATAATTCCCGGACTATTTGGACCGATAATTAAGGTTTCACCTGCTTCTGTTTTCCTAAGTAATTGCACCATATCTAGGGGTGGTACACCAGCAGTGATAATAATAATTTGGGGGATATTAGAAGCGATAGCTTCTAATGCTGCATCCAAAACTTGATCAGGTTGAACACAAATAATTGTTGTGTCAATTTGTCCAAATTTGGCAACAACCTCCTCAACTAAATCAAATACTGGTAGATTATATATTTGTTGTCCACTATGTCCAGGATGGACACCAGCTACCAAATTTGTACCATAAGCTTGCATTTGAGCAATATGATTTGCTGAGATAAATTCACAAAATCCCTGGATTAAAACTTTACTTTCTGGTGTTAAGTTCATAATTTCTTATTTGTCAGGTTTCATTAGGTAAGTAATTCAATTTTTAACTTTTAACTTTTACTTATCTGTTCCTCTTTTTATTCCCAGGTAATTTTACTAAACTAACTGCTTCCTTAACTGCTTCATCTAAATTTTCTACAACTATAAGTGATTGATTTGTATTTTTAAATGTGGCTAGATATTCTCTGACATCATTAAATTGAGAACCAACTAAACGCAGAACTAAATGGGGTAAATTCACCTGATTTTGACTCTTTTTACCATTAGTAGTTGACACCTGAAATGTGATTTCACTTCTGTCTAATTGTAGAAAATTACCCATAATTTCGGGAAGTTTGTTAACTTGAGGGATAGTTCCTAAAAAGTTGATTAAAATAACTTGAATACTTGGATCTTCAGTCAAATTTTTCAAACTACTGATTAAGCGATCGCTAAAAGTTGTCGCTTTAATATCACTCATAAATGAATGACGCAAATTGACACATTTACCAGGTTTACCACCTGCATAAACAACCGCATCCAATGTTGTAAATATAGAACCTTTACCGTTACCTAAGATACCGATTTTACCTGGCATTTCTAAGCTATCCCAACTACCTAAAAAGTCGTTCTTTTTTTGATTACCATGACGACGACCGACCATTTTTGCGGCCATGTCAGCTATTTCGGGATGACGGTTAATAGCTCGTTCATTCACCCTGATTTTACCATTCAGAGCCATGACTTGACCCATTGAGTTCACGCCCAAAGGATTAATTTCTACTAAGTCCAAATCTTTCTGGATAAATAACTGGTACAGTTTCTCGACAATATTACTCACAGACTGCATCAAAGTACCCCGCAAACCCATTTTCAAAGCCAGTCTTCGAGCGTAAAATGGAGAAAATTCCTGTTCGACAACCACGTGCTGGAATTTTTCTCCTGCTGTTTCCCAGTCAATATTTGCTTCTGTACAACCCAATAAAACGGGACGACACAGCGCAGTATCCAAAACTACAGCAAGATAAAACTCCTCTTGGGCATCATACTTTGATTCTGCCAATAAGACTTCTGGGAATTGTCCCCAAATTGGTAAATTAAAGATATTCTGTGCCGCAGCTATGGCATCAATGGTTGTTTCTACGATTCTCACCCCACCCGCTTTTTCCCTTTCCCCCCCTTGTACCTGGGATTTCAGCACAATCGGGTAACGAATTTTTAAGCGTTTTAAATCTGTGGGATGATCTATTCTTTGGGATGGTAGGACAGGAATCCCGATTTTACCAAACCATTCTTTAACTTGATACTCCAATAAATCCATTGAGACACACCTTATACTGATAACTCCAACGCTCTATATTCCTGATATTATCTAATATTCTGCACTATCCTGAAGAATATAGAATTTGGCTTTGCTTAACTGAAAAATTTCTTTTGCCATTGTCTAATTTATAATCTAGTTGTATAAAAAAAAGTATAAGACTTGATGATCACTATTTGGCGTGTTTTTCCTGAATAATTCAACATTGGTTAGAAAATGATTCTCTCAGCTTGGAAATCCGGGTCTACATTTGACTACGAATTTTCCCTATCCCTGTACCAATTCCCGTTTTCTTTGATTATCAAAACTATACATAAAAAGCGACAGTAACGCCTCATGAAAATTACACTTGAACAACAAGAACTACGACTTTTAAGTGATATTTTACAAAAAAGATTAGCAGCAAAAGTGACTGATATTCAGGATTTTCAGGTAAAATGCGCTATCAAAAATGATTTATTGATGATTCTCACTGAACATGGTTCTGAAGTAATCCTTGACACTCAGCAAGTTTTTGATGTGTTGGCACAAACATTACAATCCCAATTTAACTACAAAACTCAAAAGATTCAATTTTTCTTGAGAGTTTTTGGGGACAAGCTTCCCTATGCTAAATATTTCCTAGATTCTCCCATGCCGAGAACGGAGGAAGAAATTTCCTTAACCCAACCTATTCCTGATTCATTTGTCTCCACTCCTAAAGCCTCCTTTTTAAACCCACTAGATTCAATTTTACAGAATCTATCTGAGGATGAAGATGAATCCCAGGAAATTACCCAAGGGTCTTATCCTTTTGTTCATATCCCAGATCAACCGGAAAAAAGACATTTATGGCGATCATTTCTGCCTGTGTCTATAATTGGTACTACTGTATTTATCGTCTTCGTTTACCTTGGTGGTACTTTTGTTCTCCATCGTGGTTGTGTAATTTTGGAGTGTAAAGAATTGCAAACAGCCAAAAAATTTAAAGGTGAATATCAGCAACAGATCAAAAGTACCAAAACCGATTTAGAGTTATTAGCAATACAACAAAAACTAGACGAGGTAGTAGCAGATTTACAAAAAATACCTCAATGGTCTCCTCGTTATCGAGAATCTCAGGAATTAGTTGCTAACCTGTCTCAAAAGTCGTTAAAAATTAACCAGGTGCTACTGGCCTTACGGACGGCAATATCTGTAGAAAAAAGAAATTTAGATCCCGCTAAAAGTTCGGATGAATTACGTAACAGACAAAATTTGTTGAGACAGGCAATTACCCAACTAAACACCATTAAACCTGAAAGTAAATTTTATCAATTAGTACAAGGGAATTTACCAAAGTATGAAAATAGTGTAAACACTATTACCCAGCAGTTAATTAGAGAAGAAACATGGCTGAAAAAAATTGCTAGTGCTAAAACTTTGGGGGACGCAGCTATCAAAGGTCAAGCTACTGCTAACTCTGCTACTGACGGGCAACAAGTAAAATTGAATTTACGTACAGCAATTAATACCTTAAAAACTATTCCTCAAGATAGTTTTGGGTTTGAAGACGCGAGTAAACTTTTAGCGGCCTACCAAGCAAAAATAACTGTAGCAAATGATAACGCCAAAAAAGAACAATTATCAATAATCTCCTCTCAACAATTTATCGCCATTATGAATCAAGTCAAAACTGATCTTAATAAAACTTGTACCAGTAAAATTAAGATTTGTACTTTTACCATCGAGAAGGATAAAATTAATATTCGCTTAACTGTTGAATATCAAAGCTTATTAAAAGTTAATAATCCCACAATGCGGCTTCACTTCCAAAGTTTGCAAAATACTCTCAAAGTCATTAGTCAAAAATATCAACTTCCTGTATCTATTGATAATTACCAGGTACAGGAACAGTAGAAGAAGCAGGGGAAGTGACTCCTTAAATTCCCAAGTGATTTTGTAATACTTGACGCATTTGTGTCACGGGAACAGTTTCTTGTTGTAACCAGATTTTTAAGGCTGCTGCACCTTGTTGTACCAGCATTTCTAAACCGTCAATAGTTACTATCCCTTGTTTTTGGGCTAGGTGCAAAAATTTTGTTGGTTTAGGGATATATATTAAATCATAGGCGATGGCATCACCAGGTAAATAACCCATTTCTTGACTACTCAGTGGTGATTGTTCAACATGGGGATACATTCCTATGGGGGTTGTATTTACTAACAGGTTAGCTTGGTGAAGTAGATTTGGTAATTCCGTCCATTCATGTACTTGGAATTTATCCGCAAAGGGTGAATTTTGCCAACTTTGCTCAAATACTTGTAATTTCTGTAAATTCCGCCCCACAACGTGAATTTCTGCCAAACCGAGTTGAATACAACCAGCAACAACAGCCCTCGCAGCACCACCATTCCCTAAAATTACCGCTTTTTTCTGACTCCAATCTTGATGATATGTTGTTTGTAAAGGAGCGATAAATCCTTCTACATCTGTATTTGTACCCAACCATTTATTACCTTTATTCACGACGGTATTTACAGCACCAATGGCTTGGGCAATAGGGGAAATTTCGGATAATAAAGGTAATATTGCTTGCTTGTGAGGAATTGTGATACTAAAGCCTACAACACCAATACTAGCAAAACCTGCGATCGCTGTTGTTAAATTTTCTGGTGCAATGGCAAAAGGTAAATATACATAATCTAATCCCAGATTTGTCAAAGCGGCATTGTGCATCAATGGTGACAGAGAATGTTCGACAGGGTATCCAATTACTCCCAAAATTTTAGTTTTTCCGGTAATCATTTGTATTAGTTGTTGGTTGTACATTTAAAAGGTGGTTAGAAACCGCATTTCCCGGTATTATGAAGTACAGATATTAATGATAAAACTCTTGTGGTGCGGGCATCTTGCCTGCACAAAGTGTACCTCACTCAAAGCTACTTGCTGTAAATAATTTAATTTATATAATTTAATTTACATAATTTACAATTGTTCACAGTAACTTAATATTTTTTGGCAATATGCAAACAAAAACCGCTCCTTTAACAAATCCAATTCCTGGTCAATATTGGCAATGGCGTGGACACAAAGTGTATTATGTACAAGCAGGAGAACCGCAAGTACAACGTCCACCCTTACTACTAGTACATGGTTTTGGTGCGTCCACAGACCATTGGCGCAAGAATATCACAGAATTGAGTGCAGACTTCCAAGTATTTGCCATTGACCTATTAGGATTTGGACGTTCAGCAAAACCTAAATTGCAGTATAGCGCCGATTTGTGGCGAGATCAACTCCATGATTTTATCAATGAAGTCATTGGTCAAAAAACAATTTTAGCAGGTAATTCCTTAGGGGGATATGCTTGTTTATGCGTTGCTTCTCAACGTTGTAATAGTGCTGCTGGTGTAGCATTACTTAATAGTGCAGGTCCATTTTCCTCAACAGAAAATCAAATTCAACCTGTTCCAAATCCCCTCAAAAAACTTTTAGGAAACGCTATCAAATGGTGTTTTAAACAACGGTTAGCACAGTCTTTGTTATTTGAATATACGCGGCAAAAATGGGTAATTCGGAGAACATTAGAAAAGGTTTATCTTGACAAAAGTGCAGTGACAGAACAATTAGTAGAAGAAATTCAACGTCCTGCTTATGATCAAGGGGCTTTGGATGTATTCATTTCTGTTTTTAGCACTCCTCAAGGGCAGAAAGTTGATGTTTTACTCCAACAATTAAATTGTCCTTTATTGTTATTATGGGGAGAAGCAGATCCTTGGATGAAAGCGAGAGAACGTTCTCAGAAATTCCATGAATATTATCCCCAATTAACAGAATATTTTTTGATAGCTGGTCATTGTCCCCATGATGAAATTCCCCAACAGGTAAATTCACATTTACGTAACTGGGTAATTAGTTTAAATTAAAATTAAGATAGGCGGGTATCTTGCCCGCTAATGATGTACCTAACTCAAGCTAAAAATGCTAGATCGAAATTATCCTAAAAATAACTTATATGCGGGATTATCACTTTCATGTAAATAGCTGTAACCAAGAGTATCTAAAAATGATTGCCATTCTGTCATTTCATGGGGAGGAACTTGCATTCCTACTAAAATGCGTCCATAATCTGCGCCATTATTGCGATAATGAAATAAGCTAATATTCCAATCAGGAGACATAGAACTGACAAACTGCATTAAAGCGCCGGGACGTTCAGGAAATTCAAAGCGATAAAGTAGTTCATTTTCTGCTAGGGGGGAATGTCCTCCTACCATGTGACGTAAATGCAGCTTTGTTAATTCATCATCTGTTAGATCTATGGTTTTTAAATCGTGAGATTCAAAATTTTCGACCATTTTAGCTGAGTCGGCACGATTTTCTATTTGCACACCCACAAAAATATGCGCTTCTTTTTCGTTAGCAATACGATAATTAAATTCGGTTAAATTCCGTTTACCAATACATTCACAAAACTTTCTTAAACTGCCTCTTTCTTCGGGAATTTTAACTGCAAAAATTGCCTCTCGACGTTCTCCAAATTCTGCCCGTTCAGCCACAAAACGCAACCGATCAAAATTCATGTTAGCGCCACAAGCAACAGCGACCAGAGTTTGATTTTGAATTTGTTCTCTTTCTGCGTAAACTTTTGCTGCGGCGATCGCTAATGCCCCCGCTGGTTCTAAAATAGAACGAGTATCCTCAAAAACATCTTTAATAGCCGCACAGGTAGCATCTGTATCCACTAAAATAATTTCATCTACATATTGTTGACATAAACGGAAGGTTTCTTCTCCTACTTCTCGCACCGCTACCCCGTCAGCAAATAAACCGACCTGAGACAACCGCACTCTTTCACCAGCTTGCAGTGATTGATACATAGCGTTAGCGTCCACAGGTTCAACACCGATAATTTTAATATTGGGACGCAAGCGTTTAACGTAAGCAGCAATACCGGAAATCAAGCCACCACCACCAATGGCCACAAAAATGGCGTGAATAGGTTGTTGGTATTGTCGGAGTATTTCCATACCAATTGTTCCCTGGCCAGCAATGACATCAGGATCATCAAAAGGATGTATAAAAGTTAATCCCTTTTCCGCTTCTAATTGGCGAGCGTAAGCGTAAGCATCGTCATAATTATTACCGTATAATATTACTTCCCCTCCTCTAGCCTTGACTGCATTAATTTTTACTTGGGGTGTAATCACTGGCATGACGATAATTGCCTTTGTTCCCAAGCGACTAGCAGCTAAAGCTACACCTTGGGCGTGATTTCCCGCAGAAGCCGCTATCACACCCTGCTTGAGTAAATCTGGTGTGAGATTGACCATTTTATTATAAGCACCCCGCAATTTGAAAGAGAAGACTGACTGCATATCTTCCCGTTTCAGTAGAAGTTTGTTATTAATACGCCGAGAGAGATTGGGAGCATATTCCAGGGGTGTTTCCTGAGCTACATCATAGACACGGGCGGTAAGGATTTGTACTAAATAGTCGCAATACATATCAAGGGGTGCATTTCGGGTTGGTTATTAATTGTACCGCTTGTTGGGTCTTTTGGTGGCAGGTTTTGAGAAAAAGGATAAACATCCCGTGGTGCGGGCATCTTGCAGGGTAAAAGTGTCCCTCACCCTTATGGTAATCTGCTGTAAAATATATTTACGATGATTGTACTTAATAATACTATGGGGCAATCACAGATTGATATTGACTATCAATAGTAAATCCAATCTCTGCGATCGCTTTTCCCATATCTCTAAGTAAAAATTCCTATACTATACCATCATTTAATGACATCCCGTACTAATATTAGATAAAGTAGATTTAGGGTTAGTTGTTAATTTTACTCCTTGTTGTCCAGATGGTGCATTTAATTTGATAGAGTTTTGAGTTCTGAGGATGAAATTTTGGCCCCTGAGAATGAGGTTACGAGTTCTCAGTATGGAGTTTTGAGTTCTGAGTACAGGGTTGCAAGTTCTGACTACAGGATTTTGAGTTTTGAGGACGGAGTTTTGATTTTTAAGTACGTAGTTGTGAGTTTTGAGCATAAAGTAAAGTTTTGGCTTCTCAGCTTGATCATCCCTGTTTTTTAGAGAATATCATCATATCAATCTTTTGTTCCCTATATTTAGTCAAGGCGAAAATTTTGATATTTTAACTTTTCATGCCCTTCTACTCCAATATACTATAGTAAATAGACCTGATATACATTACTAATTAAGCGTAATTCCCCATGACCACTAAACGACATTACCACATTATTACCTTAGGTTGCCAAATGAATAAGGCCGACTCCGAGCGCATGGCTGGTATTTTAGAAGACATGAACTTTGAGTGGTCAGAAGACCCAAATCAAGCAAATGTAATCCTTTACAACACTTGCACTATTCGGGATAATGCGGAACAAAAGGTATATTCTTATTTGGGTAGACAGGCTAAACGCAAGCATGAACAACCTGATTTAACTTTGATTGTTGCTGGTTGTGTCGCTCAACAGGAAGGAGAAGCTTTATTGCGACGAGTACCCGAATTAGATCTAGTTATGGGACCACAACACGCTAACCGTCTCCAAGATTTGCTAGAGTCTGTCTTTGAGGGTAATCAAATTGTCGCTACGGAAGAAGTTCACATTTTTGAAGATATCACCCAACCCCGTCGGGATAGTCAGGTAACAGCTTGGGTAAATATTATTTATGGCTGTAACGAACGTTGTACCTATTGCGTAGTTCCCAACGTGCGCGGTGTGGAACAGTCCCGCACACCACAGGCAATTAAGTATGAAATCGAACAGTTAGGAAAACAAGGTTACAAAGAAATTACGCTGCTGGGTCAAAATATTGACGCTTATGGTCGAGACTTACCCGGTTCTACTCCCCAAGGTCGTCATCTGTACACATTGACAGATTTACTTTATTATGTACATGATGTGCCGGGAATTGAAAGAATTAGATTCGCTACTAGTCATCCTCGTTATTTTACAGAAAGATTAATTAAAGCTTGTGCTGAATTACCGAAAGTGTGTGAACATTTCCATATTCCCTTTCAATCTGGAGATAATGAGCTTTTAAAAGCCATGTCACGGGGGTATACTCATGAAAAATATCGGCGAATTATTAATACCATTAGACAGTATATGCCGGATGCGTCAATAAGTGCTGATGCGATTGTAGGTTTTCCCGGTGAAACAGAAGCACAATTTGAAAATACTTTGAAATTGGTAGAAGATATCGGTTTTGATTTATTGAATACCGCTGCTTATTCACCCCGTCCCGGTACACCTGCGGCTTTGTGGGATGATCAAATCAGTGAAGAGGTAAAAAGCGACAGATTGCAAAGATTAAATCATTTAGTTAATATTAAAGCAGCAGAGCGATCGCAACGTTACCTTGGACGCATTGAAGAAGTATTAGTAGAAGCTGAAAACAGTAAAGACAAAACTCAGGTTATGGGAAGAACTGCGGGAAATCGTCTGACATTCTTTACAGGTGATATTAATTATCTAAAAGGGAAAATAGTCAAAGTCAAAATTACCCAAGTTCGTCCTTTCAGTTTGACAGGAGAAGCGGTAGCAGTTCCTCAAGCCACAACAGTTTAATAAAAACAACTGTTAATAGGTTTTACAACTAAGACTTACTTAACTGCCACAAAAAATTATCATCCTTTAAAGGAGTAACTCTGACAACTGACAACTGACAACTGACAACTGACAACTGACAACTGACAACTGACAACTGACCACTGACAACCTACTTAAATACAATCATGTTTACCATTGAACTCCAAGAAAGACAATACAAAACTTACATCTTGTCGGATAAAACCGCTGATACACAAATAGAAGTTGTTCCAGAAAGAGGTGGTATAATTACTCGTTGGCTGGTGCAAGGTCAAGAAGTTTTCTACATGGACCTTGAACGCTTTACTCATCCTGATTTGAGCGTTAGAGGTGGTAATCCCATTTTGTTTCCCCTTTGCGGTAACTTACCTGATAATACTTATAATGTTGATGGTAAGCCGTATAATATTAAACAACATGGTTTTGCGCGGGAATTGCCTTGGACAGCAACAGAGCAAAATACAGAAGGTAAAGCTAGTGTGACTGTAATTCTCAACAGCAATGAAGAAACAAAGGCCGTTTATCCTTTTGATTTTCAATTGGCTTTTACCTACGAACTCCAAGGTAATACTTTAACAGTCCGTCAGGAATACAAAAATCTGTCCTCCACACCCATGCCATTTTCCGCTGGTTTCCACCCTTATTTTCTCTGTGGGGATAAAAATCAGCTAGAAGTGGAACTTCCCTCTGGAGAATATCAAGACAACAAAACCAAGGAATTTCACGCTTTTAATGGCAAATTTGACTTTAGTCAAGATGAAATTGATTTTGCTTTTGGTGGACTAACCGCTAAATCTGCCTCTGTCACCGATAATAGCCGCAAATTCAAGCTCACCCTCGATTATGATGATTTTACCACCTGGTTGGTGTTTTGGACTGTGAAGGGCAAAGATTTCTATTGTCTAGAGCCTTGGAGCGCCACCCGCAATGCTTTCAACACGGGTGATAACCTGACTGTTTTAGCTCCAGGAGCTAGTTGTACTGCGGCTTTCCAACTAACAGCAAATTTTTTCTAAAAACCCCTTGACAAAACCATGGCTGTTTATGGTATATTTATAAAGTTGGAAAAACAGCAAAAGGGTCGCTAACTCAACGGTAGAGTACTCGGCTTTTAACCGATTAGTTCCGGGTTCGAATCCCGGGCGACCCATTTTTTAGGTGAAAGTATAATTTAAAGTATAATTTCATGGGATGTCCGGTGATAAATAAGACATCAGGTGAATGGTATTGTTGAGACGTGATTTCCACAAGTCTAAAAACTCAGTAACATTTTCACTGCATTTAAGTAGGTTGGCGTTAAAAATTGTCGTTATGAGGGATCTAGGAAATTGAAGTTACTCAGAAATGTTCCCAGTTAAGAGTTCCCAGTTAAGAGTTCCCTGTTCCCTACCCTCGCAGACAAATTTTTGAGAATTTTTCCCATGAATATTTACTTTTATAAGGTTTCCGACCCCTATGGCTGTTTTTCTAATTTTTCCGCTCACGGTATTAATATCGAAGGTACTTATTGGCCGACTGTTGAACATTATTATCAAGCACAAAAGTTTGTTGGTAGTCCAGATGCTCCAATTATACCTTTAATTCACGCTGCTGCTACTCCTGAACAAGCTGCTGCTTTAGGGCGTTGTCATTCTCGTTGTCTGCGTCTAGATTGGGAATTGGTAAAAACTCAAGTTATGCGGGTTGGGGTACTACAAAAGTTTATGACTCATGCTGATATTAGGGAGATATTGTTATTAACAGGTGATAATATCTTAATAGAGGATTCACCTATAGACTATTTTTGGGGCTGTGGTGCTGATGGTACTGGGGAAAATTACTTGGGTAAAATTCTGATGAGTGTACGTGGGGAAATACGGAGAATTAGTGATTTTTAATTAATTGGTAAATCCCGGAGATAATAAAAGCGATCTTTTTTCCAAAAATCTTCTTTAATTCTTCCTAAATATCCTGTTAATGGTGATGATAGTTCTATGAGAATATCATATAATTCTCTGTCTTCTAGGTTTTGTGGTGGATGATCATAAAGATATGCTATACAAAGATTACCAACTTGAGCATCTTTAGCACCTGTTTTTTCTAGATGTCTTTTGACGAGTTGGATAATATGCGATCGCAATTTTATCTCTTTTTCTATCTTAGCAATATATTCGTTAATTTGATCATCTATTTGTCCCGGTTCTAAATATTGCTTTAATTCAATTAAGTTGATCGCACCTGGATATTTGGCTTTGAGTTCTACTAATTTTTGTAATGTCATAGCTTTAATAATACTGACTTTCCATTCTTTTGATGATTTGAGATTATCTGAAGTTGCGTTACCTGGCCCTATTATTAGTTTTGCTGAGTTAATAAATTGTTCTCTACCTAAGTGCATTCCACCAAGTTTAATTAATTCCTGAACTGTACCACTAGGAATACTTTTACCTGCTTTACATTCGCACACTAAAGGATAGGGTTGAGAACAATATAAATCTAATCCTCCCGCACCTCCTTGATAAGCATTTTCTACATTAAACCCTAAAAATTCTAAGCTTTGACGAGAGATATTTTCAAAGTTTGTACCTGCTTGATAATTACTTTTTTTATCTTCTAATTCTATGCTTCTATCTCCTAATGCTGCAATGGTTTTTATCCAAGCTAAACTTTGATCTAATTTTGGGATAGGTGGAACACTATACCAGCCTAAAAATTGCTTAATGTCATGATTTAGCTTTTCAAAATCTCGATTAGTTTCTGAAATATTTTCACATTGAAACTGTAAAGCTTCTATATTTTGGTATGGAGAAATATTTCCAAATAAAATTAGGTTTTTTTGTTGGCTAAAACTAGAATCAGAAACCACAGGAATATCATTTTCACTTGCATTGCTTATTATATCCTCTGATTTAGTCCAATAAAATGAACCTGTATCTGTTGGTGTATTAACTATGCAAGGTTTAGAAAGATGATAAACTCGCAATATCAACAACTTGAGAACTTTCTGCTGTTCAAATATATTTTCTAAAGCAGTCAAATTCCAAATTGTTGATTGTGCAATTTTCGGTAAAATATCCTTTTGCTCAGGATTAATACGCCATTGATATTCACAACGCGCCCAAAATTTAAGATGAATAGGGTATGTTGAATATTTAGCCCAGGAATTTCTAGCTTTTGCTAAATACTCAGGTTGATAGTATTCCTCTAAACTGAGGTCATTTGGGAGTTGTTGACATGGATATAACCAAAATGCTTTACCTTCAGGTTGAAACTGTTTAAAAGGTACTACGATCAATTTTCCCAAAGCCAGAATTTCCACATCAAAAGCTGGTAATTGAATTCCATTCATTATTTGAATATTCATATCACACCGGCGCACTTAAGATTTCACAAATCAATAGATTATCAGCAGCTAGTCTTAACTCTTTAACTAATTCTGTTACCTCTTCTTTGCTAAATCCATAGTCTTCAGCTTGTTCATAAATTTTTTGAATCGCTACTAGAGGTTTAATTTCATTTTTTTTCAAAATCACTACTTCACCTCCCTGTTCTTTTTCCAGTTTTTCTTTTAGCGCATATCCAATTTTCCAACTTCTCGGAACATCTGTAGAACGTACTAGACAACCACGAGTAAGTTCGTATTTAGCATAGTTTACTAATCTCGTCATTACTGCATTAAAGGTTTTGCCATTTGTAGTTTCACATATTCTTACACCGATTTTGACCTGGCATTTATGTAAACAGTCATAACCAGAGATAATAAAATGTAAATCATGTGTTGCATCAGAAACTTTTTTCACTTCTTGAATTACTACATTTGCTGTACCACCATTAGGAATCATAGTCATAGCACACAGAATTATTGCTGCTAACTGATCATCCTCTTTCATTGGTATCCGAATTCGTTTAAGTAACTCTTGATAGGTTTCTAAAAATTGTTTATTTTTATCTGGTGGTGGTGGAGGAGGTACTGGTTTGTTACCTTTTGGTCCTGGTGGTTGAATAATTACCTTTTCAAACTCGTCAGCGCACCATATCATCAAAGAACGCGCACCGGCAGATTCACTAGCAATATGTCTAATTTTGGTTTCTTCAAAAGGATATAAATGAGGATAATCTTGAGAATTGAGGCTATTATTTTTGTAAAACCAATCTAGTCTGAGTTTAACTAATTCTATAGTCTGTTCAGTAGTAGGGGGTTTAGCTCTAACGGATCTTTGTCCAACTCTATCTGGGATACCACTCCCCATTTGTTCAATTTCTTTCCATGTGTCACTAATGACACAGCAAATAAGAATTACATTACTACATTGAAAGTAAATTTGATCGATACATTTAGCAATCGTTTGAGCAGGACTATCTCCAGAATCATTATCAGTACCAGCACTATCAAGTTGATCAAAACAAATTACCACTGGTAATGATGCTATTTCCGCTAATTTGCAAATTTGTTGCATCATCCAGATAGATTTATCTTCTTGTTGTTCAAGTAAAAATTCAGGTAATCCTACTGTTTTAATCTCTGAATTATCCTCTCCTTTAATCCAAGCTAAGGCAATTTGAGCAATTTTTACACTTTTCAACAGTAAAAATAAGATTGCCTTTAAAAAGTTGAAATCAATTCCAGTTTGATTTTCTAATATTGCTTCAACTAATTCATCAAAAAAGCCTAATAGTGTAGTTTTATTTTCACTCGCTACAATATATTTTCGTAATTCATTAGGTGAATTAGATTTTTCAATATATAGACGATATTTATCCTCAAACTCTGTTCCTTTTAACGTATTAATTGCTGCTGCTGCCAATTTTTGCCATTGGGTAATTCCTAGACTATCTTGATGAGTAAAACTATCAGCCAAGTAAAATCGTACATGAGAATTAATTCGTTTAGGATTAGCACAAGGACCTATATAGGCAAAAACAGAACCCCCTTCTTGTGTTATTTTTTTCCACAACCTATGGATAATATGACTTTTGCCTGTACCTCGATCACCTTTAATTGCAATTCCAATTTTGCTAGAATACTTTTTACGTACCTCAAAAATTGCATCAAATATTCTTTCGTCAATATGTTGATTCAGTTCAGGTAAATCAGTAATAACATCACCCCAAACTTCATTATCTGAAATTACTGGACTTAAGCTAAAAGGATTTACAGATTTTTGACGTGCTTGTTCAAATAAGGCATATATATCTTTGTTTGACATAATTTTTCTCTACTTTACTTTTATCAAGGTTTACTAGCGAAGAATAAAAGACCTCTTATTTCACTATTAATAGAGTCTTGTTTCTGTTCTTCGGTTGCTCCTCGTGCTTCTCCACTTTGGAGATATAATAATTGCTCTGCTTGCATATCCATGATCCAAGTATTAAATTGATCACGTTGTAAGCGATTTCCTACCTCTTTGCGTATTTGCCAAATAGGAACTAACCCAGCATGACTATAGCTTTTATCTAGCTTGTCAAATAAACCAAGAATCTCTAATTTAAACTCTTCATAAGAACCAATTACCTCAACCTTAACCCCATTATCTAATACGACGGTCTTGTTTACAACCACATCAACCTGACGAAACCACCGCAATAACGCATTAGCTACCCACGTCCCTATAGTCTTACCAGATTCAAACTCAAACTCATCACTATGCAAACCAGCACGTAATACATCTAAACCTATTGGTGAATTCAGAGTATAACTAATTGCCGATCCTTTTTTAAGGATAGTAATAGCTCCCTGCTCTTGCAAATCCTCTAAAATACCTTGATAGTCGGTTATTTTCTGACCCTTAGACACCACCCGCTTGCTTAATTTACCCTTAGCTACCTTCTGTTCATTTGCTCCTAATTCCCACAATGCAAGCAGTAAGCGAGTTTTAGCGTAACTGCCCTGTAAATCTTTATTCTTTGAACTCATGATGATGTGTGTTAAATGACTAAATTATTATAATAAAGATTGTGTTTTTTATGCAACCACAGCTAAAATATCGTTAATTTCCTCAATATTTGTCACATATCACTTAAAATAAAATTATGATGATATACGCAAAACATAATGTAGGTGGGGGTAATTCATAAATTACCCCCACTCAAGAATAGGGTTTATGGCTACGCAGGCTATCAGTATATCTAGAGTAAGTCTTAATTATGAAAACAAATTATAAATATAAAAATAAATATAAAAATATAAAAGGCGATCGCAATTTTATCTCTTTTTCCATTTTATCAATATATTCATTAATTTTATCATCAAATCCTAGTTTTAAATTAACTGGAAAATATAGGATGACATTGAGGAAGAATATCAAATAATTCAAATTCAGGTTTGACATCAAAAATATTAGGTGGTATTGATTCCATCATATCAAGTTGCTGTAGTAAATAAGATATAATAATGGGATCAATATCACTAACAATACTATGTCTTCCTTCTTCTATAGCCACTCTTGTAGTCACACAACTACCAGCAAAAAAATCTAAAACAACTGAACCAGGATAAGATAGAGAACGAACAATGCGCTGAATTAATTGACGAGGTTTTTGAGTTGGATGTCCTACACGCTCTTTAGAATTTCCATTTAATCTGGGTATTTTCCAAACATTAGTGGGGTTACGTCCTTTTTCAACACTTTCAGGACGTAAACGTTTATCTTTCATATATTCAATTTTGGTTACTTCATCAAAAGGTTCTCGTACTGCATCTAGATCAAAATAGTATTTTGAAGTCTTTCCAAACCAAGCGATTTCTTCATGACGATTAGCAAAAAAACGATGGGCGCTCATCCCATTTGGATAATTCCAAATAATGAGATTTACCAATCGCATTTTACTATTATATCGCATATCATTTATTAATGTTAATAAGTCTCCAGAACCAGCTTCATCTTGATATTGTAATCCGCCAAAGATGACTATATTTCCTGTTTCTGACAAAACACGCTCAGATTCTCGCAACCAACGAGAAGCCCAATTTAGATAATTTTCATGTATATCCCAATTGGCTAATTTTATGTTATATGGTGGATCACATACAATTAACTGTACTGAATTATCAGGTAAGAGAGATAATAAATCACAACAATCCATAATTAGAGAACTATGAAATGTTTTTTTCGGTTTTTCCGTTGAAATTATCTGTTCAGAAGCATGAGCTAAACCACGCTTTTTTATAGCGTTCATTCCGATATGTTTTGTATTATTTTGGGAACGATTACCCATATTAAACCTCTATATAATCTAAATCAGTTAAATGGTAATTTTCTGTTAAAAAATCACTTCCAAAAAGTTCACGCACAATACTTAAATTGTGATTATCCAACATATTAGCATTATTTGGCCATGCTGCTTTTACTGCTTCATATCTTGCTTGAGTTAATGTTTCATCCTCATCTTTAATAGATTTAACTAAATTGGGAATTAACATTAATTTTTTGATTGTAATATCTGAACGGTTAATTTCTATGATCCCACAAGCATTAAGTATATTTAACAAAAAAGGACATCTACGCTTTGATGCTTTCTCTGTAGCTGGTTCAATTCCTTCTTGTTCACAAAAACGTTTCACAAAGGGTGTGGAAAAGAAATCTTGATAGATTCTCTGTTTTTCTACTGTATTATTCCTAACTATATGATACAAGAAAGCCATCATTTGCTGTACTGCTGGTACATTTAGAAACAATTCTAAAACAATTTTTTTAGCCCGCTTATCTCGTTGTATTGTATTCATAATAAATTGATTATAATACAATTCTTGATATACCATTTGAGTGCTAGGTATATCACCTTCTTTTGAAGGAAAACTCAAATTAATATTTCCCAGTGCTAGTTCTAAAATTTGACGAAGTTTAAAACCTAAAGCAGTTAAAGTAGGTTTCCAATCTTGATTATCTGGTATTTTTCGATCATCTTCTAAAATTCCTAACTCCATAGCGGCTTGCAATTTATACTTTAGTTGTCGTTGATAACCACTAATGCGATCATCTTTATCTAATTTACCACGCATTCTAATATAACGTTTATCAAAATGAGTTTTATCTTGTGATGGTAAGCCAAAATACCAAAGAATAGATAATATATGTCCTAAATGAGTACCTTGAGGATAATGATAGCTTGCTTCTGTATACTCACCTACATCTTGTAAAAATTTCAGCCATGTTTGCCAGCTTTGAGTATATAAATTACTTTTGTATTTTCCCTGTTCATCTAAATCTTGTTTTGTTGGTTTACTTTGTAATCTTTCAGCTAGTTCAAAATAAGCATTTTTAAGATCATCTTTATCTATTCCTAAATCTTCAGCATCTTGTCTATTTAAAATTTCTTCTACTTGCTCATCAAATTTTACTTCACATCCAGTTGAATACTCATAAGTTAATTTTTTAATACGCTTACCATTTTCTTCTTTTACCTCCTGACTACTGCTTTTAGCTAAATATTTTCGTACTTGATTAGCGCGTTTATAATTACCAATAAAGTCTAGTATTCTCACTCTATCTTTACCGGTACATAAGCGTAAACCTCTACCTAACTGTTGCAAGAAAACAGTTTTTGATTCTGTTGGACGCAAGAAAAGAAGTACACGAATATTAGGAAAGTCAATACCTTCATTAAATAAATCTACTGTAAATACTACTTGATAATTATTATTACGAAAACTCTCAATTAAATTATCGCGGTTTGCACTACGAGAATGTATTGCAATTGCTTTTACTCCATTGTCATTAAAAAACTCAGCCATTCTATCTGCGTGTTCTATGGAAACACAAAAACCAATGGCTTTATCCCCTGTACCTTTATCTTCATCTAAATATGCTTTTAATATAGCTTCATTTCTTTCAGGAATAATTAAGAGTCTTTCCAAATCATCAACTCGATAACTTTGATTTTGATAACGGATTTTAGAATAATCAACATTATCGGTTAATCCTATATAAGTATAAGGAACTAACAAACCACGTTCAATTACTTCATTGAGAGAAATTTCATAAATATTATTATATTCAAATAATTCAAATATATCTTTTCTATCAGTTCTATCTGGGGTTGCTGTCATTCCCAGCATAAATTTTGGTTGGAAGTATTTTAGTAATGATTGATATGATAATGTTTGACTATGATGAACTTCATCAATAACAATATAATCAAAGTAATCACGAGTAAACTTTGCTAATTCTTCTGATTGTCTTAATGTATCTTTACTAGCAAATAAAACATCACATTCTTTTTCTCTATACTTTTCTTCACCTGTTAGTTTTCCTTCATTAAGATTTCCCCACACTTTACGGTATGCCTCTATACTTTGTGTTAATATATCTAGCCTATGAACTACAAATAAAACACGGCCACCCATGCGTTTTGCATCTAAAGCAGATAAAATAGTTTTACCTGTACCAGTGGGCATAATGATTATACCTTTATTCCACTTTCTAACCTGACGTACATATTCTAAGCTATGTAATACTTCATTCTGAATTTGGTTAGGTTCAAGACTATAATTATTCAGTAAATTAGAAGCATATTTAGCAATTAAATTATGAATACTATCTTTAACTATTTCTCTCCATCTTGCAGATTGTAATTGATTATATGAAAAACGTAGTAGTTTATAACCTCGTCCCAATATCTCATTTTGACGGAATAAATTATCATCAAATTGTTCATCTGGTATGATTCCCTCAGCGTGATAACTTTCTCCATTGACTTCAAAGGCAATTTTTACATTATTCTCATCATCGTGATATGCAAAATCAATACGTCTGTTTTTACCGGTGCTATCAATAAAAACATACTGTGGCTCTATTTTACCAATATTTGATTGTAGTAAGGGATAAAGAAACTCCTCTATAAATAAGCGTTCAGATGCTTGAGTTATACGAGAACCATATTTTCCGTAGTATTCTTCAATGTTCATAATTTATTTTTAATTTATACTGAATTATTATAATAAAGATTGTGTTTTTTATGCAACCACAGCTAAAATATCGTTAATTTCCTCAATATTTGTCACATATCGCTGAAAATTATGAAAACAACAACTAACCGTAAATATACGTAAATATATCCCCGACCTCTTGAAGAAGTCGGGGATCTGGAGAGGAATTGAAAGTGATTAAACGAACTCTTCCAACTGTTCTAATTTTAACCAAATATTTGGCGTTGGTACTCGTCCAAATTTAACCAAAGCATAGTCACCCTTGATATCAACAACTTCCCCCTGAGTTTCAAATAAATAACTAGGAAAGCGGAAATCACTAGCTTTAGCTTCCAGACTATTTTCTAACTTTTCCCGAATAGCTCGTACCATATTTCCTTTTTTCACAGCCATAAGTTACCCTCGTTCCAAAATAAACGCCTTTACCGGAAATTTTATCTTGTAACTCCAACTCAAGGCTATTCTTTTATTAAAACAAATAACCGCCTATTTTCAAGTCAACGGCTTGGTGATATATTCTTATATATTACGATATAATATCGTAGTTCTTCCTCGTCGGTTATATTATAACCGAATTCAAAGGCATTGTCAACCCCCTAATTCTCTTTTTTCGCGGTTTTTTATTTATTGGCAAATTTGGGGTGAGTCTTTGCGTTTTGGTGCGAAACATGATTATTTTTGACAATGAGAACAAAAATGGCTAGAACGACCACCTAATTTAATTCGTTGTATGATGTTACCACAAATTTTGCAAGGTTCTCCTGCCCGATTATAAACCCAAGCAGCACCGCCATAATTACCATTAACGCCTTGAACGCTAAGAAAATTACTAAAAGTTGTGCCACCTACAGCAATACTAGCTGATAAAACCTCAATAATAGCGATTCGCAACAGTTCAATTTGGGGAATTTGTAATTCTATCCCCAGGGTTGTAGGTAAAATACCACTTTTAAATAAAGCTTCATCAGCATAAATATTACCTAATCCTGCCACCACTGACTGATCTAATAATCCAATTTTAATAGGACGACGGGATTTTTTTAATTTACTGGCAAAATACTCTATTGTAAATTCTGGATCAAAGGGGTCAATGGCTAATTTTGCTAAACCTGTAATAATGTTTTCTATAGCCATGTCATGAGGAATATACCACATTTGCCCGAAAGTGCGCTGGTCAACAAAGCGCAATTCATGACTTTCGCCCAAAAATAAGCGGACTCTGGTATGTTTATGTAAAGGTTGATTTTGTTCTACCCATAATAATTGACCAGTCATTCGCAAATGAACACCCAAGAAAGAATGAGGACTAAGTTGAGCGATCAGATATTTGCCACGACGAAGCCAGGTAGTTATATTAGTCCCTTTAATTTTATCAATAAATTCATTAGCAGAAAATGGATAGGCGATAGTGCGTTCTAGTAAGACATTTCCATCTGTAATTTCTCGATTCAGGGTGAATTGATTTAAACCTCGGCGGACTGTTTCAACTTCGGGCAATTCAGGCATGAAAGTCAATAATCTTTAAAAACATGTATAATCAGAGACAAAAATGATAGAATATTTTACTAGATTTGAGTGATAAAATCTGCGTAAAATTTAGTGAAATTAGGACTTACGCAAAACACAAAGAAAGTAGCGGTAATTGGTTAATTACCGCGAGAATGGGGTGTATGGTGACACCATGGAGACTATCAGTGATATCTTGCGTAAGTCCTGGTGATATGATTAATTGTTAGCGTAGGCTACTTTTAATCAAACCCCTGTCGGTTGACTATTTACTTACTTTGCTTTAGCAGCGGGTGCTGCTACTTCGATTAATTCATCTACAGCAAAGTTGTTAGTATTAACACCAGAGTAGTTAACTTTGTCAAATCTGACAATGACAGGGTATTTGATGGCGCTTTTTTCAATAGAAGCGACAGTACCAACGTCCTGAAACCAGTAGGACTCAGGACGGAGAATACGTACCTTAGAACCACGTTGAACCATGATGTATCTTCCCTTTTGAAGAATGAATGCCGTAAAGTAGGGCTGATTGTTCTCACTCTACAACAAGAGAGGCGTGTCCTTGGGTTTTGTTAAGTTATTTATCAAATTGGTCGCTTTTGATGGGTAATGAGTTGTTAATCATGTCAATGACCACTTGACATAGTAGGCATAATAGGGTAAGTTTATTGGCGAACACTGCTGGCAAAATGTTTTATGTCTTACTTAATACAAAAACGCTACCTTCGTTGCCTCTGGAAATACGGAGATCATCATCTAGATAAGTGATATCTAACCAACCTTGTTGTTGTTGACTTTGAATGGGAAAATCAAAAGCTAGTTTATTTTGAAAATGTCCAGATTCAATTTGTTGGATAAAGTTTTCTGGTGTTGTATAGCCAATTAAACGCTGTAAGCCAATGATAGAACGCTGGAATTTCACCTGTACACGAGATGGTGATACTGGTACAAATTTAGCAGCAACGCTGACTAATCCCTCTAAGGCAGGAATACCGCAAATCTCAGCTATGTTATAAACACTGTTAGTTTCTACCCGAATACATTGGTAAATCTGACCGAGTTGAAAAAATGGCAGACGATCTATGTTTAATAAAGCCTTACTTGTAGTGTATAGTAGTCGCCAGTTGCCTTCTAGTAAATTACTAGCTGCTAGGGGACGTGGTGTAGGATTAAAATCTTCAAGGTTAGCGATCGCTGCTAAAATAGCTTGTTGCTGTACTGCATTGACTAACAAACCGCGATTTGTTCCCAAAATTACATCTATGAGATTTGATTTACCTATCATTGTTTTTTACCTCAAGAGTATACATAATGAAACAGTATCAAGGAGATATAGATTTCCCTTATTTATAAGCATACAACTCTAAAATATGGACTTTTTAGCCAATATTTCCTAATTAAGTGAACAACTCTATGGAAAGGATAAAAATTTTGTTTATTTTGTTTAATTCGGATAAAGCAATTAAAGAGTTGAATGAAGAATAAAATAACTCGTATCAAATGATAAACTGTTAATGTCTAGTTAAATAAACCCTAAGATGTGCTTGTTGATATGTTAGATTCTCCCTTGCGTGAAGCACCCAGAAACCAGCGAGCAGAGGTTATTCCCGTCAAACAGGAATCTTCAATGTTAGATTGGTTACGACTCAGTGGCCGGCTGATAGCCCGTGAAGTCCATGAAACAGACTCCCGCGAAGATGTAGAAGTAATATCCGATTTTCTGATCACAGACGACGGAATTGGTGATATTGATTACGATGACGACGATGATATAACTATTGAGGAAGATTAGGTGTGAGTATTTTGGGTCTCTAGTTCCCAAAATAGGGGCAATATTGTATTGTTTGATTTAGGTTTTTTGTAAGTGTGGAGTGAAGGATTTTTTTGTGGACGCTAAATTTAAATTATCTCCTAACCAAGGTTTGAGCTTTTCGGGAATTAAGTTAGCCTCAATGCTAACAATGTTACTAACTACAACTTCCTTGATTTTAGATTGGGTGGGGCAGAGGAATCCTTGGTATACTACCTCCTTAACCTTGCCTTTTTTCTTGTCTGCTGTAATTGTGGGTATCCTTGGTCAGCAGGTAATACCTATTTTACAAGCACTAAAAACCGGTCAAATTATCCGGGAAGATGGACCGCAAGCACATTTAAAAAAGGCCGGAACTCCAACGATGGGGGGTATATTTTTTATCCCTGTGGCCGTGGTAGTTGCTTGTATACTATCTAACTTTTCTCAAGATGTAGTTGCGGTTTCCGCTTTAACTCTGAGTTACGGTTTAATTGGCTGGTTAGACGACTGGCAAATTTTGCGGCGTAAATCAAATAAAGGTATATCTCCTAAGACGAAATTGGCTTTACAAGTTATCTTTGGGGCGCTGTTTTGTTTCTGGCTGATGCTTAAAGGTGATTTTAGCATAACTAATATTCATTTGCCTGGGGCGGGTTTATCCTTGCCTTTAGGACTGTTGTTTTGGCCTCTAGCGGGTTTTGTCTTAGTCGCGGAGAGCAATGCTACTAATTTAACAGATGGTGTGGATGGTTTAGCAGCGGGAACAGTAGCGATCGCTATTTTCGCATTAGGTGTGATCATTGCCCCAACTTCTCCCGACTTAATGGTTTTCTGCGCTGCTGTCAGTGGTAGCTGCTTAGGATTTTTAGCCTATAACCGCAACCCAGCTAGGGTTTTCATGGGTGACACTGGTTCTTTAGCCCTGGGTGGGGCTTTAGCTGCTGTCGCATTGGTGACAAATTCTTTAGTAACATTGTTTATCCTGAGTGGGATTTTCTTTGTAGAAACCCTTTCTGTTATGGCTCAAGTCAGTTATTATAAAGCGACCAAAGGACCAGACGGTAAGGGTAAGCGATTATTTAAAATGGCTCCTTTACATCATCATTTAGAATTAACTGGTTGGTCAGAATTACAAGTAGTAGCAGTTTTTTATATAATTGCTGCTGTTCTCGCTTTTGTTTGTATTATGGGCATAAAATAAGCAGATTTAATCATCGAATTTTTCAGAAAAACAAATTCAAAACCTGCAAATTTGGAGCCATCTAAATTTGCAGGTTATTTTTCCGATGCTGTAGTTCGTAATTATGCAATACTTAATATATATTATTCTCTATTACCTATCCCCTTATGTCAATTATTGTTGCAGAAAATCTGAATAAATCCTATCCAGTAGCAATTAAAAATCCAGGAATAAGAGGAACAATTACCCACTTTTTTCGCCGTAATTATCGTTTAATTAAAGCCGTTCAAGATGTTTCCTTCACTATTGAACCTGGGGAAATTGTCGGTTTTTTAGGTCCTAATGGTGCAGGGAAAACTACGACTTTAAAAATGCTCACAGGATTAATTCATCCTTCGAGTGGTATAATTCAAGTCGGTGGCTTTGTTCCCTTTCGTCGTCAGGAAACATTCCTGCAAAAAATCACCTTAGTCATGGGACAAAAACAGCAATTAATCTGGGATTTACCTGCCTTAGATTCTCTCAGAATTAACGCCGCAGTTTATAATATTTCTGATAAAGAATTTCAGCGTCGCGTTGGGGAATTAACAGAAATGTTGGGTTTAGAAGGTAAACTAACTCAACCAGTGCGAAAATTATCATTAGGGGAAAGAATGAAAGCTGAAATATTAGCAGCACTTTTACACCGTCCCCAAGTCTTATTTTTAGACGAACCCACTTTAGGCTTAGATGTTAATGCTCAAGTAGGAGTCCGTCAATTTTTAAAAGAATATAATCAACTTTATCAAGCAACCGTATTATTAACCAGTCATTATATGGCTGATATTACAGCTTTGTGTCAACGAGTATTATTAATTCACGAAGGAAAATTAATGTATGATGGTAGCTTAGAGGGATTATTAGCAAGTTTTGCTCCCTATCGAGAAATTTATGTCGAATTAGCTCAAGTATTACCATTAGCACAACTTATGTCCTATGGTGATGTACAAATGGTCGAAGGAAGAACAGTGAGATTTATTGTTCAGCAAGAAGCATTAACTCAGACTGTATCCCGGATTTTAGCTGATTTAGCAGTGGTAGATTTAACAGTTACAGAACCACCAGTAGAAGAGGTAATTGGCCGAGTTTTTGAAAAAGGATTTATTTGACAACCCCACCCTCACCCTCCCCTTACCAAAGGGAGGGGACTGTAACCTGTAACCTGTAACCTTGTCACCTCTTACGGCTTTAGCCCTGATAAATGTTACTATAACTTCTGGAAGATAGGACTAAAGTCCTAACTACTATTTCATACAGCAGATTTCGTTCTTATGAGGTACAAATCATAATCATGAAACTCTTGTGGGGTGGGCATCTTGCCCGCCCAAACTGTACCTTATTACACCGGAA
>OMJF01000155.1 GCA_900299285.1 Anabaena sp. 54
CCTTTAGGCATAGGTTTTTGAATAATATCTCCAGCCAAGAACTCTAACGCGGGCTTGGTCTCCGGCATCATTAAGAACTTTTCTAATGTAATATCTTTTGTAAGATCTTTTACGGCACTGATGGTCATATCTTTATGATTGGGGTAGCCGACTGTGGAAATCGTTTAGAATAATTATATCCTATAGTTCAGAACTGGCGAAACCTATAAATTATTCATAGCATGATTTCATCAAAGTAGATCATTATTTTAGCGTAGGACTTGAGAGGATGTTTTAAACCTATAGAGCGAACATCATAAGGCTGAAGCCACGCTGCACTAACGCTACTATACAGGCAAAGTCCACCTGCGTGTACTAAGGAAAAAACAAGGATTTTTATCCTGTGTAGATGCGATTTCCAATCGCCAATTTTTGTGTCTTTGCAATTAGCGATAGCTAAGTGATCCGCAGGAATCGCTCCCTAAAAAACAGTATTGCTAGGGGATTGATTTTTGTCGCATATGTCCATTGAATTGGTTAGCTATCGCATCAAAATACCAGAATGTTATAATTAGACATGGCTTTCCCCCGCTTCGGCCTTCTCAGTTAAGACAAGGTTGCGAGGGAGAAACTGAGATCCTAAGACCATCAAAGCTCAACTCCTAAACCGGGGATTATTTCGGGGATTATTTAATTAATACTACGGATGTTAAAGATTTTAAAACTGTGTTCGCCCCCAGTCACAAAATATCACCATTCCTTCAATGTTACATCAACAGGAAATAAAGTCAAGCCTTATTTCAAATTAGTTTCGGCAGACTTATTATTCTTACTTGTTTCTTCTCTTTCTCGATAATAACCTCTGTAATATCTGTAATAGTAGTAACCACCATAACCGCTTTCCTCACTGACACCATTCACGACCATGCCCAAAACAGGAACTTTTGACTGATTGAGTAGTGATTTCCCGGACTTCAAGGCTGAATATTCTACCTTACCAGGACGAACAACTAGCAATAACCCATCTGCAAACTTGCCGATAATCAAAGGATCAGTAACCGCTGTCAAGGGTGGTGAGTCAATAACTACAAAGTCATAATTCTGACGCGCTGCCTCGATTAAGTCAGCCATACGCTGGGAATCTAAGAGTGTCACTGGGTTAGGCGGAATTTTTCCGGATGGCAGCATATCCACATTCAAGAATACTTTGTGGAGAGCTTGTTTTGACTCGTTCTGACCGGCTAAGATATTACTCATACCCAAAAGGTTTGGTATTTCCCAAATGCGGTGCTGACGGGGACGACGCATATCACAATCTATTAACAGCACGCGTTTTCCCACATGAGATGCGGCTACAGCCAAATTTGCTGCCACAAAAGATTTCCCTTCTCCAGATGTTGCACTAGTGACCAAAATCACCTGTAACTCTTTGTCAGAAATAGTGAAGCCCAGGTTAGTATTGAGCATTTCTAAGGATGTACTGACTGGTGCATAAGGTTGATCCAGCAAAGGCACTTCCTGTAGACCTTCCACGGTATTTTTCGTCTTTTTTTCACCATATAGGGGAATTGTCCCCAGCAGGGGGAAGCCCAACAAGCGATTGGCTTCTTCAATATTCTTGAGGGTTTGGTTCATAGATTCTAACAGGAGCGCTGTCCCTGCACCCAGAAGCAGTCCCAAAAAACCACCTAGTGCTAAATTTAGAGGCTTTTTGGGAGATACGGCAATCTCAGGCACTAAAGCCTCAGAAATGATCCGGGCATTACCTATATTCTGATTCTCTGCGACTTGAACTAACTGGAATTGCCTGAGCAGTTCTTGATAGGTGGTTTGTGCTACCATCAACTGTCGCTGTAGCTGTAACTGTTGTTGTTCGAGTCGAGGTAAGCTATCTAAACGGCTTTTATTGACCATAAATACTTTCCGCAATTCCCCGACTTGGTTTGTCAAGGCTAATCTTTCTACCTCTGACTTGACTAGATCCTGAGTTAATGCTTGTTTGAGTTCTCCTATCTGCAAGTTCTCTTTGGGTAAGGAGTTGGAATTACTAACGGTTTGGGTAACTCGCGCTTCTAGTTCTTTTTTCTGAGCTGCTTCTTTGAGTAATAAATCAACAACTTTGGGATTGTCATTGGTATAAAGGGTTCGCGCTACCGCTAGGTCATGTTGTGTCTTTTGGTATTCTGTTAGTACCTGCTGTACCCCAGGGGATTGACTTAAACTGCTCAGATCAACCGCTTGTTGTGTAGTCAGTTTCATTTCATTTTGTAATGCTACTGAGCGAGTGTAAGCTGCGGCCAATTCCCCTTGGCTTTGGGTAATGGCCTCAGTTAGCTTTCCTAAAGATTCCAAACTCACTCTGGCTTCTACGTCTAAAGCCACGACTCGGTTCTTTTCTTTAAACCGACGTAGGGCTAATTCTGCTTCCGTAACTCGTCTTTCTACCTTTGGTAACTCGTGAGACAAAAATTCCCGGGCAGACATCGCTTCGGCGCGGTTGGTGCGTACATTACTCTCCAGGTAATGTTTCATTAAGAAATTGATCACATTGGCAGCTTCTTGTTTATCCGTACTCTTGTAGGAAAGTTCCATCACATCTGTCCCCCGGATGGTCTTAAGCTTGAGTATTTTCAGGAAAGCATCCGTGGTCATGGGTGCGCCTTTTTTACCCTTGAGTTTTAGTTCGGTAATAGTTTTGATGATAATGGGATTGGAACGAATGACTTCGGCTTCGGTATCAACTGGGTTGCTGAGGGTTGTGAGTCCGCCCAGTTCTCCCATCTTGTCTGATAGACTTGACAAGGATGAGGCTGGATCTTTTTTGGTAAAAACGAGCTTACCTTGTGATTCGTAAACTGGTTTTTGTGTGTAAGTGATAAAGGCTGTAGCTGAGATGACGGAGGCCATCACAACTGATGCCACAAACCAGCGTCTTTTTAAGATCAGCCAATACTGTTGAATATCAATGGAATCTTGGTCTTCTTGGTTAATAGACATATATTAATTTGATTAAGTACACCGATTTTAACACTTAATTTACTCTCAAAAGATCAATTATATAGCTGTTATTTTCGGTTAATATCTCAATATTTCTTGGTTTACTGATTTCCCAAGCTAGATGACTAGAGATGATATCATCCAGATTATTATATTTGGGTTGCCAATTTAATACCTGGCGAATTTTATCTGTACAAGCTGTCACGCAGGCTGGATCTCCAGGACGACGTTCTAATTCAATCACGGGAAAATCTACTCCAGAAATAGCTTTGGCCTGTTCCACCACTTGCCTAACACTATAACCCTGGCCATAGCCACAGTTGAGAATTTGACTTTCTCCGTTCTGTTCCAGGTAGCGTAAACCATCTACATGGGCTGTGGCCAGGTCTTCAACATGGATATAATCTCGGATTCCTGTACCATCTGGGGTGGGGAAATCCCTGCCAAATATCTTTAATGCTGGTTGGCGTTTCAGGGCCGCATTACAAACATTTGCAATCAAGTGAGTTGCATTTGGTGAGTTTTGACCGATTCTGCCACCTGGATCTGCTCCGGCTACGTTAAAGTAACGCAGTATTATATACCGCATAGAAGAGGCTAGGGCGTAGTCTTGAATCATTAATTCGCTCATCAGTTTGGAGCGTCCGTAGGGATTAATCGGTATGGTAGGGGTATTTTCTGTAACCGGATTTTCATGAGGTTCGCCATAAACTGCGGCTGTACTAGAAAAAATTAATTGATTAACGCCCATAACACTACAACAGCGGAGCAGATTTAGGGTATTACGGGTGTTATTAGCGTAGTAATCAAGGGGGTAAGCAACCGATTCTGGTACAACTAGACTGGCTGCCAAGTGAAGCACTGCACTAAATTGATGCTTGGCAAAGACTTGGTAAAGGCGGTCTATATCTGCTAAGTCACCAATAATTAGTTGACCATGGAGTATGGATTTAGGCACACCTGTGGAGCAGTTATCATAGACAACTATGTCATAATCGGCTTCTCCCAGTTGACGAACTACATGAGAACCGATATAGCCAGCACCGCCTGTCACCAAGACTTTTTGACTCATCTGCCTTTACCTAATAAGACCACTTTGATGGTTTTGAAAATTATGACTAAATCCAACCACAGTGAATAGTTCTTAATATAGTATATGTCGTAGGACAGCTTTTCGTAGGCATCTTCTATGGAAGCACCGTAGGGATAAAGGACTTGCGCCCAGCCTGTAATTCCTGGTTTGACTAAATAACGCAGTTCGTAGTAAGGAATTGCCTCTTTGAGTTTGACATCAAATTCTGGCCTTTCTGGACGAGGACCAATGAGGCTCATTTCTTGGCGCAATACGTTCCAAAGCTGGGGTAGTTCGTCAATTCGCAAGAGTCGTAACCAATATCCTACTCTGGTAATGCGGGAATCACCTTGGCTTGCCCATTGCGCTCCCTGTTTTTCAGCGTCTTGATACATGGAACGGAACTTGTAAACCCGAAATGGTTTACCGTTGAGTCCGTTTCGCAATTGGCTATAGAAAATAGGGCCTGGACTATCTAGTTTAATGAGCAACGCTACCAAAACCATGAGCGGAAACAGTAAGATAAATAGTAGGATAGTGACTATTAGATCTGTAGCTCTCTTGATTCTTAGACTAGTCTTCTTAGATACTAGTCTAAAACCACTACTAAAGATGAACCATTCATTCTCAACTAAGGACGGAGGGATTTTTTGATATAAGGTTTCCCAAATATCGGGTAGACGATAAACCGGAATACCTTTCAGACGCAGTTGCATTAAACTTTCCACTTGCGTTTTCTGGAGGTCTGTTTGAGTCCCTACGATCACGCCAGACCAAGATTGCTCTGTCCAGTCTGATAAATCTCTTATGTTTCCATAAGTGATCTGGGATTGGGGTGCTTCTAAGCTTGATATATTACTATGATTATGGTAATTCTCCGTGAGAATAACTATTTTTTTTAATGATTTATGAGCTAAAAATATTTGAGCAAGTTTGATGGCATAATCTTCACAACCCAAAATCAGCCAACGTGCACCCTCGACTTGAGAGGGGGAATTACTTGTTCTTTTTTGTTTTAATTCTAACAATGATGTCATAGATACTCCCAGATTAACTAACTGAATTGAAGTCATTTTTATGGACAAATGCTCTTAGTCAAAAAGTTCCCAAACAAAAAATAGATAAATTTACTAATTTACTAATCTTATTTTTTGGTTTTCTTGCTGTTAAGCACTCCTATCAAAACCTCTCATAGTCACTCAGGAGATACTAAGTGAGAGGACAGTGAGGATAGGATAGTGTTGAGGGATGTTTCATCTATCGGATCAAAGCAATGTGTTTTTTTATTTCTTATTGTACTTAACGTCAATGAGTATAACCCTATATGTGGATTTTAGTCAAGTCAATTACAAAAATATTAACTTAGATATCTTTTTTTTGGAAATTATATATGGGCAGTGTAGACTGAAAGTTTTGTATGGACAATTGCTGAATTGTCCATACACTCTTTAAATTTGTATACTTGTTGTCATACATATTACCAAGGTACTAGTTGGGTAAGTTGTGTGTTAATAATTGTTAGCTTTTGACTTACTGTTGATTCACTGTCTGGGTAGTTTATATTGGAATTTTGAATTAATCTCCATGGCTGTATTTTCTCACATTACTCATATTACTGTTAAAGTTCCCGCCACGACTGCAAATTTGGGTCCGGGTTTTGATTGCCTTGGTGCTGCTTTAAAGCTTTACAATAAATTTGAATTTACTACTCTCGATGTGAGTGGCTTAATGATTGAAGTTTATGGTATGGAAGCGGGAAGGGTACAAACTGATGAGAGTAATCTTTTGTATCAGTCGTTTGTTAAGTTATATCAGCATATAGAACAAACAGTACCATCAGTAAAAATAAGGATGAAGTTGGGTGTGCCTTTATCTAGGGGTTTGGGTAGTTCCGCAACGGCTATTGTCGGCGGTTTGGTTGCAGCTAATGAATTGGCTGGTAGACCTTTGTCTGAATTGGAGGTAATGAAATTAGCGATCGCTATGGAAGGACATCCTGATAATGTAGTACCAGCACTATTGGGTGGTTGTCGTCTGGCTGCTACTAGTAACACTAGTAACAATTGTTGGGAAATTGGTGATATTCCCTGGCATCGGGATATAATGGCAGTGGTAGCAATTCCTGATTTTGAGTTATCAACCTCAGAAGCAAGGAAGGTTCTACCCGCAGAAATAAGTCGTGATGATGCGATTTTCAATATTTCTCATTTGGGTTTATTGTTACGCGGTTTAGCAACTAATCGGGAAGAATGGTTAAAAGCCGCACTACAAGATAAATTACATCAGCCCTACCGTCAAGCTTTAATTCCTGGCTATGATGCTGTTAATACCGCTGCTATAAGTGCTGGTGCTTATGGTATGGTAATTAGTGGTGCTGGTCCTACACTTTTAGCTTTAGTAGATACAAGCAAGGCAAAAGAAGTAGAAATAGCCATGAAAAATGCTTGGTTACAAAAGGGAATCACTTCAAATGTGCGAATAGTTGACGTAGATATGCAAGGTACGACCACATTTTAAGCGTTAAATAATGTTAAATTTTGTATTTACTATTGGTAATGGGTAATGAAAAACCAATTACCAATTACTGGCGATTAGAAATCACATCTACACAGACAAAACCTGCCTACGCAGGTTTCAAATCCTTAATTTTTCCTTAGTCCACCCAGGTGGACTTTGTTTGTGTAG
>OMJF01000156.1 GCA_900299285.1 Anabaena sp. 54
ACCAAAGGTAGTGGCACTAATAAAACCATCCTTATCTACAGTTAAAGTTGAAGTATCAATAGTAATACCTCCACTATTTCCCTCTCCTGTATCATTTACTCCACTAGATAGAAATCCCCCAATAGTTACTCCTTGGGTAGCCTGAATTGTGATATTCCCAGCATTACCTTTACCAAAGGTAGTGGCACTAATAAAACCATCCTTATCTACAGTTAAAGTTGAAGTATCAATAGTGACGTTACCTGCATTCCCTTCACTAGAGGCAGCAAAGACACTAGTATTAATCGCACCACCATTTTTCAAAGTTAAAGATGAACTGTGGATATTAATATCCCCAGCATTCCCCTTACCAAATTCGTCTACAATATTAGCAATAGCCGCATTATCTATGGTGACTTGCTCAATATTATTAATCTCAATATTCCCTGCTTGAGCATTTGCTGAACCTAAATTCTTTTGTATCCCCCCACGCACCCTACTATTCCCATTCACATTCAAATTTCGGGAATTTATGGTAATACTACCACCACCAGCAGCACGGACATTGATTTCAGCACCATTACTTAAACTGACATTTCCCCTAGTCACACCTTGAGGAAAGGTTGAGTAGAAATTTTCGTTGAAATTAACAGTTCCCGTCTGGGTTAAACCACCTAATTGGACTCGACTTCCCGGTGATAAAATTCCCGCTCTCAATCCTTCTGCATCAACACCATTACCATTAATATTGACATTACCACCAATTAGCGCTAGGGTTTTGTCTTGGGGAACTTTCAATCCCTGACCGTTATTAAATGCTAGGGTAGAACCAGCCAGATTAACATTAATATCCCCAGGATTATTGCGGAAACCTAACCCTAGAGGAATATTCACAGTTAACAACGGTGGCGCTGTGGGATTAGTGGTAGTAAACTCGTAGTTATCAAAAACAATTTTATCCGCAGTGGAAGCGACAAAAGAACCTTTGACATCTAACTGAGCATTTGGACCAAAACTAATACCATTAGGATTAATTAAAAACAGGTTAGCATTACCTAAAACCCCTAAAGTTCCGAAAATATTTGACTGACTGCTACCAGTAACCCTGGTTAAAATGTTGTTAATATCAGCAGGGTTACTAAAATAAACTCCCTTACCAGCATCTACATTAAAATTAGTGAAACTGTGAAATAAATTAGTACCACGGGTTGCTCCTCCCTCGATGATATCACTATTAAGTCCCTTAACAGTATCACTTCTGGTAGTAGAACCAACGGTATTATCCGGTGTCAGTTGCGCCTTAACTATCCCAGTATTAGCAGCGACAATTAAGCCAATGATAATCTGTAATATTAATTGTTGAATTAGAGTTGTTCCCGATAGATTGAGCTTCATAATCTTGACTCCACAGAGAAGTGTAAACGGTTTTCTGATGATGTTTGGTCTTGAGAATTGATGTCAGTTAGAGTGTGTCCCCAATCAATACGGGCCTTGAGTTGATCTGATTTCCACTGTAAACCGAGGCCAGTACCGACCAAAGACCCATCTTTGTTGGTATTACCAGGAGTTACCTTAGTATTACTACTACTCCATCCCGTGCCAAAATCTACAAAAGGAATCAGAGATAATCCGCTTTGTTGATTGACTGTACGTATAATAGGAAACTGAATTTCTGTGGATAGTAAAAAGCCATTATCCTTTAAAAGAGTATCCTGACGATAACCCCGAACGCTGGAAAATCCCCCGATACCAAACTGTTCTAGAGGTACAAGACTCTCTTTGCTCAACTGTAAGTTAGAACGCACCATGAGTAACATATCATTTTGGCGATTTAAAGAACGTACATATTGTCCCTGGCCACGCCATGCGAAAAAATGACTATCGGGAATACCGTTATTATTGGTAGTAGCATCCAATATCCCTAGTCCAAAATTAAATTGAGAATAAAGACCTAGTACAGATTTTGAGTTGCGTGTCACCCAATTTTGAGAAAAGGCAATTTTAGAAATGCGAGTTTCACCGTTGTCATTTGCACCAATAGACAAAGGAAAACCGTCTGGACCGAGTTTAGTTTTACTGATTTGTCGGGAAAAAGCTAGACCTAAACCCAATTCTTGACTAGGAGTTTGCCATAATGGTTGATTAAAACCTATTTCATAGTAACTGGAGTTGCCAGTAATATCTAGTTGATCAAAGGGTGGTTCTGTGACACTAGTTCTGGTTACTCCTCCAGAGACTTTAATTGTCCCATTGCGGGGATTTACTGGTAAACCATAGCTGACATCTAAGGCGTTGCTACCATCGGTGTTAGAGTAACTAAGACTAAAACTATCACCCCAACCAGACAGATTATTGTCAGTAATTATCGTTCCCCGTCGCCAACTACCGACACTGGGAGCGCGGCCGTTATTGGTGAAAATATCAATATGAAAGGTATCTGCTTCTTTGACCGTAACTTCTAACACACTTAAATCCGGTCGAACTCCCTGTGATATTTGTGCAGAAATATCCTGAATTTGGGGGTCAGTTTTCAGCAGTTGTAAAGCCTCAAGAATGCGCTCTTGATTCAGGGGAGCTTTGGTGCTTAAACTCAACCGAGAACGAATATAATCAGGTTTTAAGCGTCGAGTTCCTTTAATAACAATATTTTCGATGCCTCCTTCAATAATTGTCACCTTAACTATTCCCCCTTGAGCGGAAATATTTTGAGGCTCAATCACCGCCGCAGAGTTGATATAACCCTGATTCCGGTACAGGTTATTTATGCGAGATTCCACTGATATTAAATCAGGAAATGTAATTTCTTTATCAATTAAATCATTGACTGCTGATCTTAATTTTTCCTGAGTAAAGGCTGTATTACCGACAAATTCAAATCCCTTGATATTCACAGTCCCCGGAACATTTTCCAACGGTGAAGGAGTGACTGGAGAGGGTGGGGCTTCCAGTTTCGGTTCTTCTATGGGTTGGGGAGTGGGTAGAGGGGGTTCAGGTGTCGTTAATGTGGGTCTGGTGGGGATTTGACTCATGATTGATTGTGCTTGAACACCCCCAGCATTCATCAACCCCAAGGAAAAGATCCCAAAACAAGCTAAACCCACCCAAGTTGTTTTAGTCGCAGATAATACAATCGGAAAACTATGATTAAGAGGGTAAATTTTTAGACGCATCTTTTAAAAACATCTTTTTCTTGACTGAGGTTTAAACTCTGAAACTTTAGTTTTTTATCTGTTCCCTGTTCCCTGTTCCCTGTTCCCTTTTTTTGTAAGAAAAACCTGGACAAGATGCTGGTAATATCATCTTGGCAATAATTAATACTGTTGCTGATAACTAACTCTCACACTAGATGCTGGCGGGGACATGGAATAACTCCCAAGTTTTTCAACACTCGCAGTATATAATGAATCGTAATTAATTTCATAAGTATCAATTAAAAATAGTGTTAAATTTTGTTAAATATCTTTGATAATTAATTCTATGGGACTACCCTTAGTCCGCTTTTGTGAAAAGATTTACCTCCTTTAGTCCCTTGTGAAGAGTGAAAACAAAAATCCAGTCCCCTCCCCTTGACAAGGGGAGGGTTAGTGTGGGGTAATTTAATATACCGCGCTCTCCTCTGACTTAATTAAATTAATATCTTTGAGCACCTCCTGGACTGACTCATATCTTTGGGTAAAGTCAAGATGTACCATCTTATTTAAAACTTTAACCAATTTGTCATTGTCATTAATATTTGCTATTCGTTGCCAACTTTGTAAAGTCCCCTCATCGCTGGAGGATGTGTTAGCAATGACAATTAAACCCGTATTCCCTATCCGAAAATCCTTGGGAGTTATACCTGTTAAGGCTTGGATAGCGATAATTCCCAAAGCATAAATATCACTGTTTAATCTTGGTCTGCCATTGAATTGTTCACCCGGTGAGTAACCGGAAGTACCAAACCCGATAGTCGGATTCTCTGGAGTCTGCTGTTGCGGTTGGATTTGTTTGACACCGCCAAAATCAATCAAAACAATCTTATGATCTTCTGTTCGCCTGATTAAGTTATCGGGTTTAATATCTCGGTGAATGACACCATAACCATGAACAAAAACGAGTACCTGTAAAACTTCTTTGAGGATATTGATTACCTGATCATAGGAGCAACATTTCCCAGGGGTTAATTCCTTGGTTAAAGTATGACCCTCAATATATTCCTGAATTAAATAAAATTCCTGATTTTGTTCAAAGAATGCGAGTAATTGGGGTATTTGTTGGTGTTTTCCCAAAGTTTCCAAAATATATGCTTCACTATTGAATAGACGAGTGGCAATTTTCAGGTATTCTGGATCTCGTTTGGCAGGACTGAGTTGTTTGACAACACAGAGGGGATTTCTTGGTCGTTGAGTATCTGCGGCTAAGTAAGTTGTACCAAATCCACCACCACCCAATCTGTCCGTAATTTGATAACGTCCTTTGAGGAGGGCATTGTTGTTTAATGGTTGTCCCGTAACATAATTGCTATTATTATAATCGCTATTGGTCTTCTGATGCGATCGCAATTCTTCAATCGCCTTTGCTTGTTTCTCTAATATTCCCCTGATTTTTTGTTCTTCTTGCTTACTTGCATAATTACTGTAGGTAATTACGGCATTAGCTGTTATAATTAAACTCAGTGCGGGAGCAATCACTGGCAACCATCCCGCTTGAGTAAAAATAATCAAGTTGCCAGCAAATAGAACCAGTAAGGATATAGTTTGTCCTATACCTAAGCCTAATGGATGACGAATGCGGCAGGCTAAAAATCCACCCATGGCAGACCATGTTCCTATCCAGAGGAATTCACCCCAAAGGGGTAAAAACCAAAATAAAGGCTGGTTGTTTAAAACGGCACTGAGAATCTCACTAGTAATTTGTGCATGAATTTCTACCCCTGTCATTCTCCCAGAATCGTCCGCTTTTCCAGAATTAAATGGGGTATTAAAAACATCTTTTAAACTCGGTGCTTTAGAACCTACCAAAACAATCCGGTCTTTAACTAAGTTGGGTTGAATTTTACCCGTAAGTATGTCCGTAAGAGTGACTTGTGGGGCAATTTCACGGTGAGAACGATAATTGAGAAGAATTTGGTATCCTTGGGTATCTGCGTTTTCATAACCACCAGAGTGAGTTTCTAGGGGTTTAAAAACAACATCACGGAGTTTTAGTTCTTTTTTAGTTGTTAATTGGGGTTGAATACCGCCAACTGCTAGATATTTTGTGGCTAATTGCCAGCTTAAGGAATAGGGAGTTTGGCAATTATCGGATTTCTCGACATTCACTGAAATCAAATTACGGCGAATAAAACCATCAGTATCTTCCACTAGGTCACTAAATCCTACCTGTGATGGTTCTACCCCTTGGGGTGAGGCAATACCAGCACTGTTACTGTCAGCGTGTTTACAGACTGGGACGATTATATCACTTTGCTGTAGGCGTTGTAGTAGTTTTTCGTGACCGGGTTGTACTGGTAAGTCACGGAAAATGTCTAAACCAATGGCTCTGGGTTGATATTGTTGTAGGTTATCAAACAACCGATCTAAAATTTCACCGGATAAAGGCCAATTCCATTTTTGCAGGTCTTCTTCCGTTATACCGATGATTAATAGCCGTTGATCTGGGCCTTGATCAGGAAGTAGTTGTACCATCTGATCATAGATTTTCAATTCCATGGTCTCTAATACTTGCAGTTTCTGAAGTCCTATGACTAAGACTGTCACCGCACCACAAATAATCACTGGTTGGTTTCGGAGTCTGAAGAGGTTTGACAACATTCTCCTCAGTTTATTGATGATATTGGAGTCATGTAAAATGGTCTTTTCCATAATTTTTTAACTTAGTCACAAATTAAAACTAGTGTAATTCCACAAAGCCCATGAGATAATCACTCTGGTATTAGTATAATATATCGAGGAGGGTTTCCTGTAACCAACCCAAGATTTTAGTAATTATACCAGATGTGATTGATAGCGTTGATGATGCCAAGCCTATAATCAGGTAGTGATGATTCATAAATTATCCCTAGTTCTCTTATATTTGGCCTAAATCCTAATCATGATCAAAAAATTAAATCTTTTGCAAATAATCTGCATTAAGATGGATGCTTTATTAAGGTTAAATCCCTGATCCAGCAAGAGATGTAACTACAATTTACATCACAAATCATCGAAAAATTAAAAAAATATAAATTGCATTTCTAGAGAAAAAAATGATAGGCTGTATACATACAGTAAACTTGAGGCTTGTCAGGTACTTTAACTCTTAATCTGCCAAGGTTTTAGAGGGAAAACTAAATTTAGTCCGTTGACAAGGGCAGGGTAAAAACCTAATGTTATAGGAAAGTTGAGTACAGTTGAATCTCAAAAAAACGGATAAAAATCTGGCTGAAATCCTTACAGATATTGAGTTTGAGATGAGTACAAAGAAATCCTGAACCCCTAACTATAAATACTCGTACCCCTGACTATAAATACCTGCACCCCAACCCAAAAAAATCTTTTTTAATTTTTGTATCGTTGCAATACAAGGATTTAAGGATTTGAGTACAAACATAATAAATCTAATAAGTTCTATCCTTTGTCAACCAAGGGGGACAAAAAAAAGGGCTGCTATAAATCATTTATCGCCAATCACTTAACGCTCCTTAACAAAACAAAGTTAATAGTCAAAAGTGTGTGGAGGGATGAGACACCATGTCTACAGACAGCATCTCCCACAGTGGCTCTCAGGTCCACCGCAAATAGCGAAATTCAATGACACTACCTGCTACCAACATTCTCACCTCCGATAGCCTGGGAGATCAGGATTCCATCCCCGCTAAATCTGGTAATTGTGGTTGCGACAGCAGCACAACTCCAGAAATGGACGAAAAACTTAGAGAACGCATTGCTAAACACCCCTGTTATAGCGAAGAAGCTCATCATCACTATGCACGGATGCACGTTGCCGTTGCGCCTGCTTGTAATATTCAATGTAACTATTGTAACCGCAAGTATGACTGTGCTAACGAAAGTCGTCCGGGGGTAGTGAGTGAACTGCTCACACCGGAAGAAGCTGCCCATAAAGTGTTAGTAATTGCGGGTAAAATTCCGCAAATGACCGTATTAGGAGTAGCAGGACCTGGTGATCCTTTAGCTAATCCAGAAAAAACTTTTCGGACTTTTGAATTAATTGCAGACAAAGCGCCAGATATTAAATTGTGCTTATCTACTAACGGTTTGATGCTGACAGAATATATTGATCGCATTAAACAATTAAATATAGATCACGTTACCATTACCCTTAATACCATTGACCCGGAAATAGGCGCACAAATCTATTCTTGGGTTCACTATAAACGCAAGCGTTACAGAGGTGTGGAAGGAGCAAAAATTCTTCTAGAAAAACAATTAGAAGGATTGCAAGCTCTCAAAGAAGCTGATATTTTATGCAAAGTTAATTCTGTGATGATTCCAGGAATTAATGACAAACATTTAGTAGAAGTTAATCAAGCTATTCGGGAGAGAGGAGCATTCTTACATAACATTATGCCGCTAATTTCTGCACCGGAACATGGTACACATTTCGGTTTAACCGGTCAACGTGGACCAACAGGAAAAGAACTCAAAGAAGTTCAAGATAATTGTTCTGGTAACATGAAAATGATGCGCCACTGTCGTCAGTGTCGAGCAGATGCGGTAGGATTATTAGGAGAAGATCGTAGCCAGGAATTTACTAAAGATAAATTTTTGGAAATGACTCCAGAATATAACTTTGAAACCCGCCAAGAAGTTCACGAAGGTATTGAGAAATTTAGAGAAGAAATTAAGGCTGCAAAAGATAAAGTATTGACTGGCAAAAAATCTACTAATAATCTGAAGATATTAGTTGCAGTAGCTACAAAAGGCGGTGGATTAGTTAACCAACATTTCGGACACGCCAAAGAATTTCAAGTTTATGAAGTTGATGGTAATGAAGTTCGTTTTGTAAGTCACCGCAAGATTGATCAATATTGTCAAGGTGGTTACAGCGAAGCAGCTACCGCAGATAATATAATGAAAGCGATCGCAGATTGTAAAGCAGTCTTGGTATCGAAAATAGGCAACTGTCCTAAAGAACAATTAGAAGCAGCAGGAATAAAAGCTGTTGAAGCCTACGACGTAATTGAAAAGGTTGCTTTAGAATTTTACGAGCAATATGTTCAGGTTAATGGGTAATAGGTAATAGGTAATGGGTAATAATTTCCAATCGCCTCTTTCTCAACACCTAATCATCTATTACCTTTTACCTCTTCACCAATTTACACAAAGGTAAATAATCATGGCTTACAAAATTACTAGCCAGTGTATTTCTTGCAAGTTGTGTTTACCTGTTTGTCCTACTGGTGCAATTCAAGAAGTTGATGGTAATTATTGGATTGATTCTCAACTTTGCACAAATTGCGCTGGTAGTATTCACACCGTACCTCAATGTAAGGCCACTTGTCCAACTGCTGATGGTTGTGTTCAACAATCTAGTGATTATTGGGAAAGTTGGTTTGCTTATTACCACCGTGTTTTAGCAAAATTAACAAATAAACAAGACTACTGGGAACGTTGGTATAGCTCTTATTCTCAGAAGTTTTCCCAACAGTTGCAAAAGCATCAAGGACAAGTAGTTATATAGCTGAGAGGGAATAGAAATCAAGCCCTGGCGAATGGAATTCGCGGCTATACAAACAAAGTCCGCCTTCGCGGACTAAGAGAAAAATCAAGGGTTTGAAACCCACGCAGGTGGGTTTTGAATGTGTAGCCGCGGTTTCTAACCGCCCTAAACCTTTTATAGAGAAAACTATGCAAAATAATTGTATCTATCTTGATAATAATGCCACCACTAAAATAGATCCTCAAGTTGTTGAGGCTATGATGCCTTATTTGACGGATTATTATGCTAATCCTTCTAGTATGCACACTTTTGGTGGACAATTAGGAAAAGCTGTAAAAACAGCTAGAGAAAAAGTTGCGGCTTTGCTAGGTGCTGAAGAATCAGAAATTGTTTTTACCAGTTGCGGAACTGAAGGCGATAATGCTGCTATTCATGCGGCGTTATTGGCTCAACCAGAAAAACGTCATATCATTACTTCTCAAGTAGAACATCCTGCAGTTTTAAATGTCTGTAAACAATTAGAATCTAAAGGTTATCAAGTTACCTATTTGTCAGTTAATTCTCAAGGACAAATAGACTTGAATGAGTTAGAAGCTGCTTTAACTGGTAACACTGCTTTGGTGACAATAATGTATGCCAATAATGAAACCGGCACAATTTTTCCCATTGAAGAAATTGGTGTTAGAGTTAAAGAATATGGAGCAATCTTTCACGTTGATGCAGTGCAAGCGGTAGGAAAAATACCTTTAAATATGAAGACCAGTACCATAGATATGTTAACTATATCTGGTCACAAAATTCATGCTCCTAAAGGTATTGGTGCTTTGTATGTTAAACGTGGAGTTCGTTTCCGTCCTTTGTTAATTGGTGGACATCAAGAACGAGGACGTAGAGCAGGTACAGAAAATGTTCCCGGAATTATTGCTTTAGGGAAAGCTGCGGAATTGGAATTATCACATTTAGCAGCAGCAACTCAGAAAGAAAGAAAGTTACGCGATTATTTAGAACAATCTCTTCTGGCTAAAATTCCTGATTGTGAAGTAAATGGTGATATTAAAAATAGATTACCAAATACTACAAATATCGGTTTCAAATATATCGAAGGTGAAGCCATTTTGCTCTCTTTAAATAAGTACGGTATTTGTGCTTCCTCTGGTTCTGCTTGTACTTCTGGTTCTCTTGAACCCTCTCATGTTTTAAGAGCTATGGGTTTACCCTACACTACTTTACATGGCTCAATTCGCTTTAGTCTTTCTCGCTACACAACTGAGGCTGAAATTGAGAAAGTGATTGCAGTTATGCCGGAAATTGTTGACCGTCTGCGGGCTTTATCTCCCTTCAAAAATGATAATGCCGATTGGTTGCAACAACAGTCAATGGTCAGTAGTCATTAGTCAGTGGTCAGTAGTAAATGAAAACTGACTGCTGACCAATCAAAAATCACCAATCCAAAATCTAAAATCCAAAATCTAAAATTAGCTATGTGGGACTACACTGATAAAGTATTAGAGTTATTTTACGATCCTAAAAATCAAGGTGCAATTGAAGAAACTGGTGAAGCTGGTGTGAAAGTTGCAACGGGTGAAGTAGGAAGTATTGCTTGTGGTGATGCTTTAAGATTACATTTGAAAGTTGAAGAAGCAACAGATAAAATTCTTGATGCACGTTTTCAAACTTTTGGTTGCACTAGTGCGATCGCTTCTTCTAGTGCTTTAACTGAAATGATTAAAGGTTTAACTTTAGATGAAGCTTTGGGAGTAACAAATAAGGAAATCGCTGATTATTTAGGTGGTTTACCTGAAGCGAAAATGCACTGTTCTGTTATGGGTCAAGAAGCTCTAGAAGCTGCTATATTTAATTATAGAGGCATTCCTTTAGAGGCACATGACGATGAAGAAGGTGTCCTCATCTGTAGTTGTTTCGGAATAACTGATGCTAAGATTAAAAAAGCAGTTGCCCAAAACAATCTCTTCAGTGCAGAACAAGTAACAAATTATGTAAAAGCTGGTGGCGGATGCGGTTCTTGTTTAACGAAGATTGATGATATAATCAGAGAAGTAAAGCAGGAAGCCGCCAACAAAAATCTCCACAGCTACAAGGCGAAAGCTAAAACAGAAATTCCTAGTTCAGAGTTTATTATAGGGCAACAAAAACCATTAACTACAGTCCAAAAAATTGCCCTGATTCAAAAAGTATTAGATGAAGAAGTCCGACCCGTTTTAATCGCCGACGGGGGAGATGTAGAACTTTATGATGTCGAAGGTGATAAAGTTAAGGTAATTCTTCAAGGTGCTTGTGGTTCATGTTCTAGCAGTACCGCCACATTAAAGATTGCGATTGAATCAAGATTACGCGATCGCATCAGCAAAGAAATTATTGTCGAAGCAGTTTAGAAATTAGTCATTGGTCAGTGGTTATTAGTCATTAGTCATTAGCAAAAAACAACTGACCACTCACAAACAAAAATCCCTACAAACCAATAAATACTATGAACACAATCAAATTGTCTGTAGAGCGATCGCCCCCGTAGCGACGTTCTACACACGCTCACCGCCGTAGAACTTGGCCGTGAGAACCGACAGACGAAAAACACCAAATCAACCAATTCTAGGAAAACACGAACAATGACTACTGACGCAAATATTAGACAGATAGCTTTCTACGGCAAGGGCGGTATCGGTAAATCTACCACTTCTCAAAACACCCTCGCAGCTATGGCTGAAATGGGTCAACGCATCATGATCGTGGGTTGCGACCCTAAAGCTGACTCTACCCGTTTGATGCTTCACTCCAAGGCTCAAACCACCGTATTACACTTGGCTGCTGAAAGAGGCGCTGTTGAAGATTTGGAACTCCACGAAGTCATGTTGACCGGTTTCCGTGGTGTTAAGTGCGTAGAATCTGGTGGTCCAGAACCCGGTGTAGGTTGCGCTGGTCGTGGTATTATCACCGCTATTAACTTCCTAGAAGAAAACGGTGCTTACCAAGATTTAGACTTCGTATCTTACGACGTATTAGGTGACGTTGTGTGTGGTGGTTTCGCTATGCCTATCCGTGAAGGTAAAGCACAAGAAATCTACATCGTTACCTCTGGTGAAATGATGGCGATGTACGCTGCAAACAACATCGCTCGTGGTATTTTGAAATATGCACACTCCGGTGGTGTACGTTTAGGTGGTTTGATTTGTAACAGCCGTAAGGTTGACCGCGAAATCGAATTGATCGAAACCTTAGCTGAACGTTTGAACACTCAAATGATTCACTTCGTACCCCGCGACAACATCGTTCAACACGCAGAATTGCGTCGTATGACCGTTAACGAATATGCACCTGATAGCGCTCAAGGTAATGAATACCGCGCATTAGCGAAGAAAATCATCAACAACCAAAAACTCACCATCCCCACACCTATCGAAATGGATGAGTTGGAAGCATTGTTGGTTGAATTTGGTATTCTCGATGATGACACCAAGCACGCTGAAATCATCGGTAAACCCGCTGCTGCTACCAAGTAGTATTTAGAAATTGAGGAATAGGAAAAAGGAAAACCCTACATTACCTCCTTTTTACCTTCCTTTCTGCCCTTGGGGATTAATTTCCCCATCCCTACCCAATTAATATCTCTAAAAGCCAGAAGAGGCCAGACATGACAGTTCCAGACAACAAGAAGATTGTTGAAGAAAGAAAAGAGCTAATTAAAGAAGTTCTCAAAGCTTACCCCGAAAAAGCTGCTAAAAAGCGCGAGAAGCACTTAAACGTTCACGAAGAAGGTAAAACCGATTGTGGTGTTAAATCTAACATCAAATCCTTACCTGGTGTAATGACCGCCCGTGGTTGTGCTTACGCAGGTTCTAAAGGTGTGGTTTGGGGTCCTATCAAGGACATGATCCACATCAGCCACGGTCCAGTTGGTTGCGGTTACTGGTCTTGGTCTGGTCGTCGTAACTACTACTTAGGTACAACAGGTGTTGATACCTTCGGTACTATGCACTTCACCTCCGACTTCCAAGAACGGGACATCGTATTTGGTGGTGACAAGAAACTCACTAAATTAATTGAAGAATTAGATGTATTATTCCCCTTAAATCGCGGGGTTTCTATTCAATCTGAATGTCCTATCGGTTTGATTGGTGATGACATCGAAGCAGTAGCTAAAAAGACATCCAAAACCATCGGTAAACCAGTTATTCCCGTACGTTGCGAAGGTTTCCGTGGTGTGTCTCAATCCTTAGGACACCACATTGCTAACGACATGATTCGTGACTGGGTATTCCCCAGAGCAGATCAAGGCAAGAAAGACGGTACACTCAAGTTTGAAGGTACTCCCTATGACGTAGCCATCATTGGTGACTATAACATCGGTGGTGACGCTTGGGCCAGCCGGATTTTATTAGAAGAAATCGGTTTGCGTGTTGTTGCACAATGGTCTGGTGACGGTACAATCAACGAAATGTTGATGACCCCCAATGTGAAAATGAACCTCATCCACTGCTATCGTTCTATGAACTATATCAGCCGTCACATGGAAGAGGCTTATGGTATTCCCTGGTTAGAATATAATTTCTTCGGTCCTACCAAGATTGCTGCATCTTTACGCGAAATTGCTTCTAAGTTTGATGCTAAGATTCAAGAAAACGCAGAGAAAGTAATCGCTAAATACCAACCTACCATGGATGCGATCGTTGCTAAATATCGCCCCCGTTTGGAAGGTAAGACAGTGGCGATGATGGTTGGTGGTTTACGTCCCCGTCACGTTGTACCCGCTTTCCAAGACTTAGGAATGAAGATGATTGGTACTGGTTATGAGTTCGCTCATAATGACGACTATAAACGTACTACTCACTACATTGAAAACGGAACTATCGTTTATGACGACGTTACCGCTTACGAATTTGAAGAATTTATCAAAGCATTGAAGCCAGACTTAGTTGCTTCTGGTGTGAAAGAGAAGTATGTATTCCAAAAGATGGGTCTTCCTTTCCGTCAAATGCACTCTTGGGATTACTCCGGTCCTTACCACGGTTACGACGGATTTGCAATTTTCGCTCGTGACATGGATTTGGCGCTCAACAGCCCAACCTGGGGATTAATTGGCGCTCCCTGGAACAAAAAAGCTCAAGTGAAAGCTAAAGCTAAAGCTTCCGTCTAGGGAACAAAAATCTGGGGTAAAACCCCAGGAGAGTTGGAAATTCAAGATTCAAAATTAAAAATTCTCAGTTTTGAATTTTGCATTCTGAATCTTGAGTGGTATTTCCGACTCTCCACCAAACGCAAACATCATACACCGCAGGAGATACAGAAAATGCCCCAGAATCCAGAAAAGATTCAAGACCACGTTGAGCTATTCCACCAACCAGAATACCAACAACTGTTTGAAAATAAGAAACAGTTTGAAAATGGCCACACCTCCCAAGAAGTACAACGGGTAGCAGACTGGACAAAAACCTGGGAATATCGGGAAAAGAACTTTGCGCGGGAAGCTTTAACCGTTAACCCAGCTAAGGGTTGTCAACCTTTAGGCGCTATGTTTGCGGCCGTAGGTTTTGAAGGTACTCTTCCCTTCGTTCAAGGTTCTCAAGGTTGCGTGGCTTACTTCCGTACTCACTTAACCCGTCACTACAAAGAACCATTTGCTGGTGTTTCTTCTTCTATGACAGAAGACGCGGCTGTATTCGGTGGTTTGCAAAATATGATTGATGGTTTGGCTAACTCTTACAAACTATACAATCCTAAGATGATTGCTGTTTGTACCACCTGTATGGCAGAAGTTATCGGTGATGACTTACAATCATTCATTGGTAACGCTAAAGAAGCTGGTTCTGTTCCTCAAGATTTCCCAGTTCCTTTTGCTCACACTCCTAGCTTTGTTGGTTCTCACATCACTGGTTACGATAACATGATGAAGGGAATCCTTTCTACTTTAACCGCAGGTAAAAAGAAAGCCAAGAGCAACGGTAAAATCAACTTTATTCCTGGTTTTGATACCTATGTAGAAAACAACCGCGAAGTTAAGCGCATTGCTAACCTATTCGGTTTTGACTACACCTTATTATCTGACAACAGTGACTATGTTGACTCACCTAATGATGGTGAGTACAATATGTACCCAGGTGGTACTAAACTAGAAGACGCAGCAGACTCCATTAATGGTAAAGCTACTATTGCTCTTCAAGCTTACTCCACAGTCAAGACCCGTGAATATATTGCTAAGGAATGGGGTCAAGACGTTTGTGTTTCTCGTCCTTGGGGTATCAAGGGAACTGATGAGTTCTTGATGAAACTCAGCGAAATGACTGGTAAGGCTATTCCTGAAGAGTTAGAAATCGAACGTGGTCGTGCAGTTGACGCAATGACTGACTCCCATGCTTGGTTACATGGTAAGCGTTTCGCTATCTATGGTGATCCTGATTTAGTTTACAGCTTGGTTGGTTTCATGTTAGAAATGGGCGCTGAACCAGTACACATCTTGGTTCACAACACCAATGAAGTATTTGAGCAAGAATTGCAAGCATTGTTAGATTCTAGCACCTTCGGTAAGTCTGCTAAAATCTGGGGTGGTAAAGACTTGTGGCACTTACGCTCCCTGTTATTTACCGAACCCGTAGATCTGTTAATTGGTAACTCCTACGGTAAGTATTTATGGCGTGATTGTGGTGTACCTTTAGTCAGAATTGGTTATCCTATCATGGACCGTCACCACTACCACCGTTACGCAACTGTTGGTTATAAAGGTGTTATTAACCTGTTGAACTGGATTGTAAATACAATCTTTGAAGAAATTGACCGTACTACCAATGTTCCTGGTCAAACCGATATTTCCTACGACTTAGTTCGTTAAAAATTATCTAGGGGTGGGATTCTCCCCTCCTTTCGGTCGCAAATAAGCAAAGGGGACAGGAAATTGGGTAAATTCCCTAAAATCCTCTCCCCTATCTCCAATTCCACTAGCTTAACTAGCCTTATCTTTGTTCCTTTCATCTACCTGACAGATGAATTTTCCCATAAGTTCCCAGAAAAAGGCGTTGCTGAATTGGGGTATGAAATTGAAAAATAAAAAAAATGAAACTCTTACTCTCTGCGCCTGGAGCGCCTCTGCGTGAGAAAAAATCATACCTTC
>OMJF01000157.1 GCA_900299285.1 Anabaena sp. 54
AATCGAGGGTTGTCATAGTAACGTCATTGGTTTAAGCTTACCTCTATTACGGGAAATGATCGGGGAATTAGGATATGAAGTGACAGATTTTTGGGGATAGTTGGGTAATTATTATTCCCAATTTTTCTCAGAGAAAATGTTATAAAATAGAGAATACTATCTGAATATGAAATTAGTTTCACCAAAACAAAGCATGAAACGAGATGAGGTAATAGCAACTTTAGCAGCACATCGAGAAAAGTTGCAGGAATTGGGAGTAAAATCCCTTAATTTGTTTGGTTCAGTAGCGCGGGATGAAGCTCGTTTAGATAGCGATATAGACTTTTTAGTGGAGTTTAATCGTCCTGGTGGCTTGTTTCAACTTTTGCGAGTGCAGTATTATTTAGAAGATATTCTGGGATGTCCTGTAGATTTGGGAACTCAGGATGCTTTGAGAGAACATTTGCGAAAACCTGTATTCAAGGATATCATTCGTGCCTTTTAGAGATTGGCGGCTTCGCGTTCAAGATATTGTCTTATCTATCAATGAAATTGAGCAAAGGACAAGGGATATAACCTTTGAAGAATTTGCAAAAAATCAAACGATTGTCAAGGCTGTTCTCTATGATTTTGTCGTGATTGGAGAGGCTACTAGAAATGTACCGAACGATATTCAGTTAAGCTATCCTCTTATACCTTGGCGTTTGATGGGAGGAATGCGAAATGTGGTAACTCACGAATATTTTCAAGTTGATTTGAGTAGGATTTGGGAAACTATTCAAAATGATTTATCCCCATTATTACCACAATTACAAGAAATACTGGAGAGAGAAATATCAGGAGAATAGTTGATCTGGTACAGATAGTTGTAAACTAATAAATAAATTGTATTTTCCAAATAATTATGTCTTTTACTCCTTCCTTGCGCGAACAACAACATCCCCTAATTCGTCAACTAGCTGATTGTATTGAAGCAGTTTGGCATCAACACCTAGACTTATCACCATACCATTTACCTGGGGAATTGGGATATGTGGAAGGTAGACTAGAGGGAGAAAAATTGATTATTGAAAATCGTTGTTATCAAACTCCCCAGTTTCGCAAAATGCACTTAGAACTAGCAAGGGTGGGGAATATGTTAGATATTCTGCACTGTGTGATGTTTCCCCGTCCAGAATATGATATACCCATGTTTGGCTGTGATTTAGTTGGAGGTAGAGGTCAAATTAGTGCCGCTATTGCTGATCTTTCTCCTGTAAATTTAGATCGGATTTTACCAGATGGTTATAATTCTCAACTTAGGGAATTAACCAAACCCAACTTTTCTCAACCTCGTGAATTACCAGAATGGGGAAATATCTTTTCTGATTTTTGTTTGTTTATTCGTCCTACTTCTTCCGCAGAAGAAATAAGTTTTTTATCTCAAGTCAAGTCATTTCTAGAAATACATTGTACACAAGCAATTGCCTCTAGTCCAGTCACACCAGAAAAAGTAACTCAAATTATAGCTGGACAACATAACTACTGTACAAAACAACAACAAAATGATAAAACCCGGAGAGTTCTAGAAAAAGCTTTTGGTACAGAATGGGCAGAAAATTATATGACTACAGTTTTATTTGATTTACCGTAAGCATTCAGCCGTAAATATTAAGTAAGTAATATGTGTTACGGCTATAGAATATTTAGGAGCTTCAAATATTAATAATTATATCTTAATAATTAGCCGTAATGCACCGATATATATCAATACATAAGGTGCGTTAAGTCTAAGGGCGATTAGAAATCACATCTACACAGACAAAACCTGCCTACGCAGGTTTCAAATCCTTAATTTTTTGTTAGTCCACACAGGTGGACTTTGCTTGTGTAGTAGCGATTTCTAATTGTCATAAACTTTTAAGACAACCTCTAAGTTTACTTTATAAATCATATCTGATAGCCAAATACTTCCCATTACTACTCTATTACTCTAACTGTAAGTTGCGTTACGTTTTCTCTCAACCAATAAATGTAGAATTTACATGAAGTGATCACCACTGATACTTCTCTGACAGGAAACTCAAGTTAATCACCCAAATTTCTAGTTATCTAATTTAAGCCAATAACTAGTGACTATTAATTGGTAAAATCATCATCTATTTTCTGTGTGGTGAGATTTTTTATGTTTTTTGTAGATATTAAATCTTCTTGATATTTTCACAGAAAAGTAAAGGATTAAACAGATGTTTTAAAAACTGCTAGTAATCTTAAAAAGACTTGCAAATTCTCCTCAATTAGTCTTAATAATGAAAATAATGAAAGTTGATAGAGATGAAGATGATCATCATGTAATTTATCCAAATCCGAAAAAATAAATTAAACATTAAAGAATGGTTGTCAAAATCAAGCCATAAAAATGTGGATTTTCAATAGTCACTAACTTAATTCATGAAGTGACTAATTCTCCTACGGCTAAGTTAATTTTTTTTAGTTTCATCACCACAATTCAGATCAATAGGTAACATATCATGTCAACGGTGGATGAAAAATCGAAATTTAAGATTGAACAACCTAAAATTTGGTTAAGTGTTGCTGTAGCCTTACCAGTAGCATTAGCTGCCGGTTTACTAGCTACAACCAAAATGGAACAATTGAAAAAACTGACTTCTGCTGTATCTGTAGCACCAATTCCCAATACCATTAGCGCCATAGGACGTTTAGAACCAAAAGGAGAAATTATTAAACTCTCCGCTCCTGCGGGTTTATCAGGTAATTCACGAGTCCAGCAACTTCTAGTTAGAGAAGGACAAAGAGTACAACAAGGGCAGGTTGTGGCTATTTTAGATAACCGCGATACCAGTATGGCCGTAGTCGAAGAAGCCAAAGCCAAAATGCAAGAATCCCGCGCGAATTTAGCCCAGGTGCGTGCGGGTTCTCCCAAGGACGTTCAAGCCCAAAAATTCATTATTGCTCGATTACAAGCCCAATTGGCCGGGGAAAAGGAAGCTCAACAAGCAATGATTAGCAGAATTGCGGCTCAGTTAAGTGGTGAGAAAATTGCCCAAGAAGCCACAGTTACCCGTTTAGAGGCCGAACTATTGGGACAAAGGGAGTCTTTAAAAGCTACAGTTGAGCGCGTTAGAGCAGAACAACGCAATGCTCAAGTAGATTCGGGACGTTATGAATTTCTATACAAACAAGGTGCTATTTCTCAACAAGAACGAGATAGAAGACAGTTAAATGCAGTGACAACTAATCAACAATTAATTGAAAGTCAAGCTAGTTTAAAACGGGCAATAGCTACTATAAAACAACAAATTTCTGAAGCTAGAGCTAATCAAGTAAAAACTCTAAATACTTTACAACAGCAGTTAATTGAAGCTACTGCTAACCGCAATAAAACTATAGCCACTTTGCAAAGACAAATAGACGAAGAAAGAGAAAAATTAAATCGTCTATTAGTAGTTAGTCCACTCAATGTTCAAGTAGCTCAAGCTCAAGTTACTAATGCAATTGCCTTCATGAGAAAAGCCCAAGCAGAACTTCAGCAAAGTTATGTTAAAGCCCCTAGTTCTGGTGAAATATTAAAAATTCATACTAAATCAGGGGAAATGATGGGTGTAAATGGAATTGCGGAAATTGGACAAACTGATCAAATGTTTGTAGTCGCAGAAGTTCCTGAAGATAGTATTAGTAAAATCCGTTTAGGTCAAACTGCTACTATTTCCAGTGATAACGGTACATTTAATGGTCAATTAAAGGGTAAAGTTACTGAAATTGGTAGAAAAATTGGCAAGAAAGATGTTCTCAATAACGACCCGGCGGCAGATATTGATGCCAGAGTTGTAGAAGTGAAAATTGCTTTATCTCCAGAATTTAATCAGCAAGTCTCTGGTTTAACTAATGCTAAAGTTACCGTGGAAATTAATGCTAATTAACTTCCTATTTGTCTGAAAAATATTCAGCTTCAACTACTTAATTAATTCCCCAATCAAAATCAAAAAAAGCTAAAAAATGGCAGGAAAAATACCTTTATCTTGGCTACAACTGACAAGAGAAAAAACTCGCCTAGCAGTAGCTTTGTCCGGTATTGCCTTTGCTGATATTTTAATGTTCATGCAATTGGGTTTCCGGGATGCACTCTATTATAGTAACGTCAGAATGCACAGCAGTTTAGCAGGTGATGTGATTTTAATTAATAATCAATCTAATGCTGTTTTATCAATGAAAAGTTTTTCCCAAAGAACTTTGTATAAGGCGTTAGATTTACCCACAGTTCAATCAGTACATCCCATATATTTAGACTATACAAGCTGGAGAAATCCCGTTACAGGTCGCCCTCGCAGTATTTTGATTTTCGGCATTAATCCAGAGGTTAATTTGTTTAATTTACCCGGAGTAAATGAAAATTTAAATAAACTTAAACTTCCTGATGTGGTTTTATATGATCGTTCTTCTAGGGTAGAATATGGTCCTATTGCTGATAGTTTTAATCAAGGCCAAATTGTCACTGCTGAAGTAAGAAGACGACAAGTTAAGGTGGGTGGATTATTTACTTTAGGGGCATCTTTTGGTGCAGATGGTAATTTAATTACTAGCGATATTAACTTTTTGCGAATTTTTAATAATCGTCAACGGGGACTAATTGATATTGGGGTAATAAAGTTAAAATCTGGTGCAGATCCTAATCAAGTGGCTCAATATTTGCGAAGTTATTTACCTACAGGTATTAATGTTTTAACTAAGGAGGAATTTGTTGAATTTGAAAGAAATTATTGGGCAAGTAGTACGGCTATTGGTTTTATTTTTACATTAGGAACAATTATGGGTTTTATTGTGGGAACTGTCATTGTTTATCAAATTTTGTATACAGAAGTAACAGATCATTTATCTGAATATGCTACTCTCAAAGCCATAGGTTACACTCAAAATTATTTATTAACGGTGATTCTTCAAGAAGCTTTTTTATTAGCTGTTGTCGGTTATTTACCCGGATTTGCCTGCGCTCTTGTTTTGTACAATGTTGCTAGAGACGCTACTCTTTTACCCATATTCATGAGTTATAACCGCGCTATTATGGTAATCATGTTAACTATTTTAATGTGCTTTATTTCGGGAATGATTGCTATTCGTAAATTGGGTTCTGCTGACCCAGCAGATATTTTTTAATAGGTAATATCTAATAGGTATTTAACTTACATATTACCTAAAATTAAAACTCTGGTGGGTATCTTGCCCGCTCTGGTTATGCTTAAAGGTTTATCATCTTCATAGGGACAAACTTCCTGATTATTCCCTCTTCTTTATTCCATCTTTATTCTCAACTTTTCTATTATGAACAACAAAAAACCCGTAATAACTATTAAAAACATTAATCACTACTATGGTAAAGGCTCTCTGAGAAAACAGATTTTATTTGATATTAATCTGGAAATATATGCCGGAGAAATTGTAATTATGACCGGTCCATCAGGTTCAGGTAAAACAACATTATTAAGCCTAATTGGTGGGTTAAGATCGGTACAAGAAGGAAGTCTGAAATTTTTAGGTGAAGAACTATGTGGCGCAAGTCAAAATAAACTAGTAAAGATGCGTCGTCATATTGGTTATATTTTCCAAGCTCACAATTTATTGGGTTTTTTAACTGCTAGACAAAACGTGCAAATGGCTGTAGAATTAAATCATCGTATTTCCCAATCAGCAGCTATTTCTCAATCGGAAACTATGCTCAAATCTGTGGGTTTACAAGAACGTATTAATTACTATCCAGATAATTTATCAGGTGGACAAAAACAAAGAATAGCGATCGCTCGCGCTTTAGTCAATCATCCTCCTTTAGTATTGGCTGATGAACCAACAGCAGCATTAGACAAACAATCAGGACGTGATGTAGTAGAAATCATGCAGCGTTTGGCTAAAGATCAGGGAACTGCTATCTTACTTGTTACCCATGATAACCGGATTTTAGATATTGCCGATCGCATTGTGGAAATGGAAGATGGTCTCCTCACCCGTGATGCTCAAAATGTCGTTTTGAATCACGACTCTAAGACAAATAATCACTATAATCACTCCTGATTCAGGTTTTTGTCTAGAGTCTGATCACGTGAATTTGCTGATTCCTATCTTGTGGTTACAGGCGCTTTGCGGGTACTTTTGAATGTCACATTCACCCCTTCATTTAATTGTTCTAATACAAGCAGCGGCGTAGGCTTCGCCTTTTGATCCCAATGGATATAAACAATCCGACTTTGAATAGTTGGTTGCCAGTTATTACCATTTTCTCTAGGCATTAAGTAACTTTCTATACAATCAATTATTTCCGAGATAGTAGTAGAAGTGGCTTGAACTGGTAACCTAACTAATCGAATTTGCACTCGGAATAGTACCCGCTTGATAATTTTTGGTGCTACACCAGTTTCATATTCAATATCAAAAGTTTCATCTATCTGCTTACCATTACTACTAGCAACTCCCATAGATCCTTGGCTAGATTGACCAGGACGCAGCGCCGGAGCTATCTTATCTTTAATCTTGATCTTCATTTGATTAATCAGGGCTAAATGGAATACATCCTCTGACATCCGCAGTCGCAGATAATCTAGATTAAAATGCCTTGAGTCAGATAAATCGGGATTATTTTCCATTTTGCGAATAGTTTCCAAAGCTAACTTGAGTTTTTTGTCTAATTCTCGTGTGCGGAATTTTTCAAAATTTAATTTTTTCTCACTCTGTTGCAATAAAATCCTACTATAAACAATTACAGCAATTAGAGCTAAAACCATTCCTCCACTGGCAAACATTAGCAATGGTGGACTTTGGGACTCATTGACGACTACGGCTTTAGTCGTTTTTGTGATTTTTGATAAGGAAGATTGATTAGGAGAATTTGTGCTGGACATAATTTGCAACCTTTAATTTACTTGACTGATATTTGACTGCCAAAATATACCTAGTATATTGCCCTCCTGGGGCTGGTTTTTCCTGGTCTTACTACACTACTTAAATTTTTTCAACTATCATTTACGATTACTATATTAACAGGCTATCAGTATTCATAATTCGGTGTCAGTTGTCAGTTGTCAGTTGTCCGTGGGAAAGAATATTTCTAGCTATCAGCCTTTGATTTTTTTACCCCTGTTCCCTGTTCCCTGTTCCCTGTTCCCTGTTCCCTTAGGGTAATGTCATCTACATCACATTTTTTCGACATTCCATAACCTACAATTAATGTTATGGTTTCCTCATGGTTATACGGCTTGGCAGGGGTAAAAGCTGTATAATTCCATGTTATTGCCGATGTACAGGTAATTACTGAGCATTTTTTTTACTATAGTCAAGCACCATATATGAGATTAATATATTCAATATCAGAAATTCATAAGCTAATGCTATACCACTTTCATCTTTTCTTTGTTATTTTGTATTGGGGGGAACAGTTATTCCATATAAAGCCCGTTTAAATAAAAATTAGTTCAACTACTTTACCGTTCCTCAAGTTCAGTGCAAATTACCAAGAGAATTTATCTTGTAGACCAAGGTAAATTTTCATCAATCTCATCTACGGAGGATTTACAATCATGCTTAAAACCAATAGTCAACCAATAATTATCTCCAGTTTTGTTAACCATGAGGAAGAAAATCCTCAAGCTAAAAATAAGTTTAATTTATTGCAAAAATTACGTCAATTTCTAGATGAAATCGAAATTGATAATCGTCAAGTCGCTAAATTGATTGCTAAACTTATTCCTGCCCAATGTCCGTTTGAGCGTGATATCGTGGTTTTTGGTCGGAAAATCGCCCACATTCCCCCTTTATGCAAATTTAATCCCCTATATGACCAGTTTGTAGGCTTGCGTTTTCGTGCATTATGTTATTTAGTAGATAAGTGTGGAGAAGACATTCAATCTTACTGCTAAATAGAACATTAAATAGGCCATGGAAATTAAAGTCGAACATCAACCAAGTCTTGCACATCTCAATCAGTTAGATGTATTTAATTGGCCAATTTGGGAAAAGGAAATATCCAAATTTCCTTGGACTTACGATGATCAGGAAGTTTGCTACTTTTTAGCAGGTAATGTCATTGTCACTCCTCATGGAGGACAAGCTGTACAAATGGGTAAAGGAGATTTAGTGACTTTTCCTGCTGGTATGTCTTGTGTTTGGGAAATTATCAGCGATGTCAAGAAACATTATCGCTTTGATTAATTGTAATTGATTGTTACTAATTTTGATGCAACCCAAATAATCAATATCTGAAAGGTGGGAATTTGATATTTTTTAGTGGGTTGCTATGAAACTATTGTTCCCAAAATATCATCTACAAATAAATTATTTTCGGGGAATGCTAAAATTGACAATTTTTCCCCGCGAGTTAGTGTTTGAATGTCCCTATAACCATGTTCAATAGGGTAGCGATAAACAATAATTACTTGTTGATAAATATCAACTAACCAAACTTCAGTAATACCACTACTAGCATAGAGAGGAATTTTCACGTCTCTATCATATTCAATACTGCTATCTGCGACTTCAATTAATAAGAATATATCTTGGGGTTGGGGGTGTCCAGATTCATAAAAATCTGTGCGAGGTTTTAGTAATGCGATATCTGGTTCAGGTTCAGATAAGTTATTCAAAAGAATTGGATTTTGTACCCTAACAATTACTTTTATTCCCAGAATATTGCTGAATAAGCGATTAATTCTGTCAACACAAGCTGCGTGTCTTCTACCAATTGGTGACATTTCTATAATTTCTCCATTAATCAGTTCTACTTTATCATTTTCTGACAAAATACCGGCTTCACTCATTTGATGGTATTGAGAAATAGTAAAGCGAAAATTTTTAACCTGTGGTTTTGCTAATTGTAAGGTCATAATTAACTTTCTCCTATTTACCTTTATTTTTAAAATAGCAATAATATCCCCGACTTCTTAACTCAATTGATTATTTAGACTAAATTAGGCGGTTATAAACCGCGTCTACAGAGACAAAACCCACCGGCGTGGGTTTAGAAACCTGTTTATAAAAAATCAAAAAATGCTTGAGGAACTAATCTTAATTCACCAGATTTAAACCGGGAAATATCTATCCATAATGCGCGGTGTTGACGTTCTGGTGTTTCTGAAAAAGTTAAACTTTCGATGTGGTAAAATTTAGAATCTGCAAAATCACATTCATAAAGTTGAATAATTTCATGTCCTTGTTTACCGTTAAAAGTAAATAGGTTTTCGATACAACTTAGATAGCGAATATTAGTTAATTCGGCTTGAATTTCTTCTTGAAACTCCCTAATTAAAGCTATGCGACTAGTTTCACCAAATTCTACACCACCACCTAAAGCGCGATAAAAGATTGATTGTTTTGAAGGATCATATCCTTGAGAAACAAAGATTCTATTACCATCTCGAATTAGTGCTAAAACAATTACCCGAATTTGACCTTCTTTATTCATGATAGTAATTAATTATAATGATCGTAGATTGAATCGGAGTAACTTTGACTATTTTCTATAGGCCAATCTGAATTTTCACCACCAAGATATAGTTCTTCAATAGTGACATATTCTTGATTTAATTGTGTTAGTGCATTGATGAGAATGTCTAAAGCGATCGCATCACTTGTTCCCAAATCAAACCAACAACGCATCCATTCTCCTTCATATTCAAATTCACCCATATTGTGCATCAAAGCCAGTAAGCTTTTATCATAGCCTTGTTCATCATAATTCATGTAGCTGATATCAATTCCTGTATCTTGTACTTGCAGATTTTCCGCATTAAATCCCCCCAATTTACCTAAATAAAACCAGGAAGTAAATACTTCTTCTACATATTTTTTTTCTTGTAGGGAGGGAATGGTGCTAAACTTTAACCAAATCCAGACATCAAAAGGATTAAACTCGCGGAATTGAATTTGCATTTTTGTAATGGGTAATGGGTAATGGGTAATGACTAATAATTACTAACAGCTTGACTGCGTTCATATTCAATTTGTTTGACTAAATTAACAGGAAGTTGGGATTTTTTGGCTAATGCTTTGTCAAAATAAACTATTCCTTCCTTAATTAAATCCTGACTTTTTTCCCTTTTTCCTTTTTCCTGAAGAATTTGAGCTTTTAGATAGTAAATTTCTGGGTTGTCAGGAGTTGTTTTTAAAGCGCGGTTGACATAATCTAAAGCCTGAGAATATTGTTTCAAATCTCGATAGGCTAAAGCAACACCCCTATCTACTAAATAACCAGGTGCTGCATTTTTTTGTAACCGTTCAATTGCATCATCTGGACTGGTAAAAGGCAGATTTACAGCTAACATTAAATCCATATAGCCACGAATTAAGTTTAACTCTGGATCAGTAGCAGAAATTTCTTCGGCTCTGTCAAAATATGTATATACTTTTCGTAAGCGACTAAAAGCAGGTCCAGCACCATTGATAGTCCCTTCTCTACCGAGAATCAGCGCCCCCTCTAAAAAATGACTAACAGCAGTGTATAAATTACCACGTAATGGATCACTAGAAATAAGATATTGTGCAGTTTCCAGAGTTTTTTGACTGTATTTTTCCAGACTAGACCAATCTTGATCTCTATAAGCTAAACCAGCCTGAATCACATAAATTAAGGGTTCATTGGGTTCGCTAGAAATAGCTGCTTGTAAGGAATTTTTAGCCTTTGGGTAATTTCCCTCTTGGAAAATCGCTTTAAAAACAGCTTCCGTGTTATCACCAATTTTACGAGGTTCTTGAGTCCGAAATGGATCAGCAGCAAGGGAGGGATTTACAAATAGATTTAAAAGAATTGAAGTAGTAACAGTCACTTTTAAAAATATAGGAAAGCGCCAAGATATGATGAATTGAGGAATTAAGAACTGTTTTAACATAGTTATCATGGGAATAATTACGGTTGAAATTGTTTTATCTATTACCTAAAATGCAAAACTGTGAATTATAAATTACGTCTATTGCCACCAAAATTTACCCCAACCTGGTAATCTTAACAAATGCTCTATCTTAGAAATCTAACTTATCATCCCACGGCTTGCCCAAAAGCAATTCTCCAAGCCATTAACTTAGAATTACCACCCCAGAAAATGGGTTTAATAATTGGACCTAGCGGTTCAGGGAAAAGCACCTTATTAGAAATTCTATCTGGACTAGCTGATCCTACCACTGGTGGGGTTTTTTGGCGAGAGCAGGGACTAATAGCTGAACAACTGCAACAACTAGCAGGTTTAGTATTTCAATTTCCAGAACGACACTTTTGCGGGGGGACAATTTTAGAAGAATTACGCTTAGGACATCCTGAACTGGGATTAGAACAGGTTAAACAAGCATTAGCCGAAGTAGGATTAGATAATTTATCATTATCTGTATCTCCTACTAATTTAAGCGGTGGACAACAAAGACGATTAGCTTTAGCAGTCCAATTAATTCGTCAGCCGCATTTATTATTATTAGACGAACCAACAGCGGGTTTGGACTGGTCTATGCGTCGGCAACTGGTGAACTTATTAGCCAAACTGAAAAAAGATTGGACATTGTTAGTTGTAACACATGATGCCAGTGATATGTTACCAATAGCCGATTATTGTTGGACATTAGATCATGGTATTTTAAAATCAGTTGAGCCGACAACTTTGGGAAATAAAACACAAGAAGTAGTGACTAATTTACCGAATTAGTATTAACTTTCTTTTTTCTTCTTCTTCCTTTCTTCCTTCTTCCTTCTTCGCGGCCTTTGCGTCTTCGTGGTTCATTTAATTCATATTTTGTCAAGAAATAGGGAATTTAACAGCAGATGAATTTGAGATCAATGATCAAGTAAAAATCGGCTAAAATTAATGATAAAAAGTGATTTTCAATAATGGATATAGAACCTTTATCTATTGCTAAATTGCCGAAAATGGCGGAAATATGGCAAAATACCCTGAATTGGCAACCAACAAATTTCCAAGAAAACCAATTTCAACAACTTTATCAATTAATCATTGCGGGAAATCGCCAAATTAACTTAACTAGGATTACTGAACCTGAAGAATTTTGGGAGAAACATCTTTGGGACTCCTTGCGAGGAATTGCACCAAAACAAATATTTATTCCTGGTATTGACAGAGGAAAAAAGATAATTGATATTGGTACTGGTGCAGGTTTTCCTGGTTTACCAATTGCTCTAATTTTTCCCAGTTCGCAAGTTACACTTTTAGATTCTACGGGTAAGAAAATTACTTTTATTGAGACGGTTTTATCAGCACTTGCTGTCAAGAATGCTAAAACTTTACTGGGGAGAGCGGAAGAAATTGGTCAGCAGTATGAACACAGACAAAATTATGATGTCGCTGTGATTCGGGCTGTGGGAAATGTTTCGGTTTGTGCTGAATATAGTTTACCATTGGTTAAAAAAGGCGGTTTGGCCATAATTTATCGGGGTAATTGGAGCGAAGCAGAAAATGAAAGTTTAGAAACTGCTGTTGAACAATTAGGTGGAGTAGTGGAATTAATTGCAGAATTTTCTACTCCTTTGAGTAATAGTATTCGTCATTGTTTGTATTTACGAAAAGTAACCAACACACCAATTAGTTTTCCCCGTGGGGTTGGTATACCCACTCAAAAACCAATTTAAAAAACTAATTTAATCAGCAAATTTCTCGATTTTAGATTAGATTGGTGATTAGATATCTAACAGCGTGAGAGCCTCAACGCTGTGAGCGACAATAAACCTAAAATTCCCAAATCCAAGTGTTAAATTTGTCTCAAAATGGGTGTTCTGTATGGATTGCTTCTTCAACAGAAAAACTGCTGACACCGACCGCTGTTGCTCTTGGTAAATTTGATGGTGTTCATCTTGGTCATCAAAGAGTAATTCAGCCAGTATTACAGTCAGTATGGGGTAAAAGTGCAGAAAATTCAACCCCCTCCGACCGCAAAAATCCGCGCCCCTACTCAACCGTTGTGACTTTTGATCCCCATCCCCATGAGTTTTTTACAGGACAACCCCGTGATTTGTTAACACCACTGGATGAAAAAGTGCAACAATTGCGATCGCTTGGGGTAGAACAATTGGTATTATTACCTTTTGATAGAGAATTGTCTGCTCTTTCCCCGGAGGAGTTTGTGGATAAAATTCTGGTTGAACAACTCCAATGTCAACAAATTAGCGTTGGCCAAGATTTCTGTTTTGGTAAAAAGCGTATGGGTACAGCCCAGGATTTGCAAATACTCGCAGCTAAATACAATATACCCGTGACCATAGTTCCTATAAAAACTGATACAGATAGTTTGTCTGCCACAGATGATACTCGTATCAGTACATCCTTAATTAGGGAAAGTTTAGAAGTAGGTGATATTCCTAAAGCAAATCGTTTACTGGGAAGACCTTATACTCTTACTGGTGAAGTGGTAACAGGTCAGAAATTAGGTAGAACTATCGGCTTTCCTACGGCGAATATCCAACTACCAAAGGATAAATTTTTACCTCGTCATGGTGTTTATGCTGTGGAGGTGATCATTCATAATGAAACTACAGATACAGTCCCTATTCCGCAATTAGGGGTAATGAATATCGGGAACCGTCCCACAGTTAATGGTATAGATACTCGTGTAGAAGTACATTGTTTAAATTGGTCTGGTGATTTATACGGTAAGATTTTGGAGATACAGCTAGTAAAATTTTTGCGTCCTGAACAGAAATTTCCCTCTTTGGAAGCGCTGAAAAATCAAATTCAACTTGATTGTACCGCTGCTCAAGCAATTTTTAATTCTTAATATTGGGGGGATTTAGTCCGCGCCGGCGGACTTTGTTTGTGTAGCCGCGAATTCTATTCGCCCAGGCTTCTTCCGCATTTTCTGGGATACAATATAATATATAATAGGATTTACTGTAGACAGAAATCCGTCGTTTTCGGCTTTGGTAATAACTAATTGAGTAGGGTAATTGTCACATAGAAGAAATCTGTTTTTTGTCATATTGTATCTGACGCGCCTTACAAAAGATAAAATTCACATCACATATTTGGGAATCTTGGCGTAAGTCCTATAATTAAGATCAAAAATTGACGCTTTCATACAAAATTTCGTATAATTAATTTTTGTCTAGAGATCAATTCCCCGGTTTAGTCTTGGTATCCTCACATAAGCCTTATTTTTGAACATGAACAGCAAAATCTTCTGGAAGCTTAGTATAGCCATGAATTTATCACTATTTATGGTTTTTTGTGATTTTTCAAAGTTACAATTAATGCCTACAGCAATAGCGCAGACCAATAATTCCTCGGTTTTAGGATGTTGGATTACTGCATATAGGACTGGTCAGGCAGTTAATAGAATAACAATGGAAATCTATGGTAACAATACATGGGAATCAGTAACACGACTTATGTTCCCACCAAAAGCTAAGAGAAAAGACTTTGAATTCAGTACATCAGGTAATTGGTATATTCAAGGACTTCAGTTAGTAACTCAAGAAAAAGATAGGGGACCGAAAAGTATTTTTGTACAACCCGCTCCTAATAGACTTGAAGTAATTTCAGGGGGTGGTCTTGTCTTTGAAAGATGCAATTAATTAAGCAGTTTTAGATAGAAAACCTTTCAAACCCTTATTTCTCCATGGACTCTGTTCCTGAATTGGCTATACATTTCGTGAATCAGTAGTAATTACTGTAACCTATTTTCTAGAAATTTTGCGTTCATCTCTGGTTTTAATACTTGTCGGTTCAGGAAATGCGGGTTAGGTTGAGCAATAGTGAAACACGACATAATCAATGATTTTGTTGGGTTTCGTTCCTCAACCCAACCTACCATAGAAGTAGATTAGTGTTAAAAATAGTGATGGAGACAGTTCTGCATTATTCTAACTAAAATCCTCTTTACACTTTTTACACTTCATAATTCTTTCTACATTTTCCCCCCAGGTACTACATGAGAGAAAAAATTGACGCTTTAACACAAAATTTAGCTCGTACTATCGTTGGAAAACATCAAGCTATCCGCTTAGTCATAGTAGCCTTACTTGGTGGTGGTCATGCTTTATTAGAAGATGTCCCCGGTGTCGGTAAAACCCTCTTGGCCAAGTCTCTAGCTCGTTCTGTAGATGGTAAATTTCAACGGTTACAATGTACCCCGGACTTACTCCCGACGGATATCACAGGGACAAATATTTGGAATCCTAAAAGCGGTGAATTTAC
>OMJF01000158.1 GCA_900299285.1 Anabaena sp. 54
CCCCCCGTGGTTGCCCATGTAGGGGCAAACCCCCCGTGGTTGCCCAAATAACGGACGACCCCCCCGTGGTTGCCCATGTAGGGGCAAACCCCCCGTGGTTGCCCCAAATACCGGACGCCCCCCGTGGTTGCCCATGTAGGGGCAAACCCCCCGTGGTTGCCCAAATAACGGACGACCCCCCCGTGGTTGCCCATATAGGGGCAAACCCTCCGTGGTTGCCCAAATAACGGGGTAGGCACGGGGGCGCTACCCCTAGGGACCGTGCATTAAATCCAAATTTTTGATATAATTTTGCCTGTCTACATTGTTGTTGTGATCACGGGATGATTCACTTTCTTTGGTAGAGTTTGATAGGGATAGACCGATCGCATCTCTGGATGAAGGTAAAGCTGTGATTCCTGTGTGGTTAGATGTTATTTATCACAATCTAAGGCACAATATTATTAAATATTTCAACCAGTATAAAGAAAATGGAGAACAGTTGTGAGTGCGGAATGTGGGTTGGATTTCTGATCCTTTGGGACTTTCTACGAAACAAAAAAAGGGCAGGTATCAAACCCACCCTAATTGTAAATCATAGCTGTAATTAGAAATTAATTACCAATTATCGGCGCAATTAAAGAAACATTTTGCACAGCTTTTTCTGCTGTCAAAGTAGGAACAGAATCACGTAATCTAGCTGTCAATTGTACAGTTGTAGCGTCGTACATTTGGGTTAACAACTTGGGATAGAAACCAATACCAATAATAGGTATCAACAAACAAGCAATGATAAAGACTTCGCGGGGTTCAGCATCTATCAAAGCTTGGTGAGAAACTAACTCCTCGTTTTCTTGTCCGTAGAAAATTTCGCGCAACATTGAAAGTAGATAAATTGGCGTTAAAATCACACCAACAGCCATCAAGAAAATGACAATAACCTTGAATGTTGGGTTATAAGCATCGCTAGTTGCAAAGCCCACAAATACCATTAATTCCGCTACAAAACCGCTCATTCCTGGTAATGCTAAAGATGCCATAGAACAGGTGGTAAACATAGCGAAAATCTTCCGCATTCTTTTACCCACACCACCCATTTCATCTAACATTAAAGTATGAGTGCGATCGTAAGTTGCACCGACCAAAAAGAACAAACTTGCCCCAATTAAGCCGTGAGAAACCATTTGTAGAACTGCCCCACTTAAACCCAAATCGGTAAAAGAGGCAATACCAATGAGAACAAAACCCATGTGGGAAATTGAAGAGTAGGCAATTTTCCGTTTTAAGTTCCTTTGGGCAAAGGACGTTAAAGCAGCATAGATGATATTTACTACTCCTAAAACCACTAAAGCGGGTGCAACATAAGCATGGGCATCAGGTAGCATTTGGGCATTCATGCGAATTAGGGCATAACCACCCATTTTTAGCAAAATACCTGCAAGTAGCATATGCACTGGTGCTGTAGCCTCACCATGGGCATCTGGTAGCCAAGTATGGAGGGGAATGATGGGCAACTTCACGGCGTAGGCAATGAGAAAGCCAGCGTATAGTAGAAGTTGTAAATTTAAGCTAAAATCCTTCAATGCGATCGCAGACATATCGAAGGTAACTGTATCACCATAAAATCCCATGGTCAAGGAAGACAACAAAATAAACAGAGACCCACCAGCAGTGTATAAAATAAATTTAGTTGCTGCGTATTGGCGCTTTTTACCTCCCCAAATTGACAGCAAGAAGTATATCGGTACAAGTTCCAGTTCCCAGACCAGGAAAAATAACAGCATATCCTGAACCGCGAAAACAGCAATTTGACCGCCATACATAGCCAAAATCAAGAAGAAAAATAATTTTGGCTTGAGTGTCACAGGCCAGGCTGCTAAAATCGCCAGGGTGGTAATAAATCCCGTTAAGAGAATTAGAGGCATAGACAAGCCGTCAGCCCCTACAGACCAATTTAACCCCAATTGCGGTACCCAGGGATAACTCTCCACCAATTGCAAATTGGGATTAGAGAAATCGTACCCAGTATAAAAAGCGCAGACAATCAGTACAAAATCTATCAGCCCCACAATCAGGGAATACCAGCGCACCGTTTTGCCGTCTTTATCTGGGATGATAGGAAGTAGTAGTGATGCGGCTATGGGGAATAAAATAATCGTTGTCAGCCACGGAAAATTAGCTATATTCATCACAATCAATCTGCAATTAAAATCATGTTTGGCAAAAAGTCACTAGTTATTAATTAACAGCTTTTTGGCGTTTTCCTCTTGATTGTTAGGTTGATTTAATTAAATTGGCAATCTCCATTTTTTTACTCAAGAGTCTTTTTTGACAGTTAAGAGTGGTAAATGTTCTTTGCAATACTTCCATTCAGGTCAAAAATTTATCTCCCATATAACTCCGTATTAGAATACTTTACTTCGTTTCCATCCAATTATCCCCAGCATGAATATCAACAACCAAGGGAACGGATAAGGAAACAGCATTTTCCATGACTGACTTAATTTGTGGTTGTAATTCTTCCCATTCTTGAGGAGGAACTTCAAAAACTAATTCATCATGAACTTGCAACAACATCCGGGCCTGATATTTTTTTAAAACCTCATGTAATTGCACCATTGCTATTTTGATAATATCCGCACTAGAACCTTGAATTGGTGCGTTAGCAGCAGCACGCAGTAACCCAGCATTGTATGGATCTAAATTCTTTAATTTTTGTAAATTAATATCTTCTAATTTACTGCCTTTTAACTGCTGTAAACTATTATTAGTAAATTCAAAATAACGTCTTCTCCCTAAAATTGTTTCTACATAACCATAAGCAACTGCCTCTTTTTTAACCTTATCTAAATACGCAAAAACACGGTCATATCTTTGATTAAATCTCTCAATAAATAATTTTGCATCTACTTGATTTATTCCCGTTTCCCGGGCAAATTTTTGCGCTCCCATGCCATAAATTACACCAAAATTAATCGTTTTCGCAAAACGTCTTTCATCTGCGGAAATATTTTCTTTCTCAAATACTAATTTTGCTGTTACAGTATGAATATCTTCATTTTGCTGATATGCTTGAATTAGTACAGGTTCTTGACTCAAATGAGCTAAAATTCTTAACTCAATTTGGGAATAATCAGCAGCTACCATTAACCAACCTGACTCCGGTAAAAATGCTTTTCTAATTTGTCTACTAAAAGCAGTGCGAATGGGGATATTTTGTAAGTTGGGATGGGAAGAAGATAATCTACCAGTGGAAGTTGCTGTTTGGTTAAAATCAGTATGTAATCTTTGGCTTTGAGGATGAACTAAAGCTGGTAAAGCATCTACATAGGTAGACTTTAATTTTGCTAATGTTCGATATTCAATTATCGCTTTTACAAATCCCGTATTATCAACTTCTTGGAGTTTTTCTAAGGTTGCTGCGTCGGTAGAATAACCAGTTTGAATCTTGCGAGAATATTTGGTACTTAAACCTAATTTATCAAATAGAATCTGACTTAATTGTTTAGGAGAACCTAAATTAAATTTTTCCCCAGCAATTTCAATAGCTGTAATTTCTAACTTTGCTAATTCTGTTTCTAACTGCTGTGAAAGTTCTTGGAGATAAGCTGAATTAATCCTAACTCCTGTATATTCAAGTTCTGCTAAAACTGCTTCTAATGGTTGTTCAACTTGATTAAAAAGTTGATATAAAGCTGGAGTTTCTGTTAATTTTTCTTTTAATTTTGGGACTAATTTAAATGTAGAATAAACATCCATACCACAATAATCAGCAACAGCAGAAATACTCATGTCAGCGATAGTTTTCCCTTTGGGAACTAAATCTCCATAACTGGTCGCAGTTAATCCTAAATATCGCCAAGATAAGTCAGTTAAATTATGACTACTATCTGGATTAATTACATAACTCGCTAACATCGTATCAAATACCACTCCAGCTAGTTCAATTCCTTCTCCCTGACACCGCAGAATTAAACGATCAAATTTAGCATTTTGTAAAGCTTTAGGATAATCAGCACTTTCTAAAATTGGCCGCAGTGTTGCTAATACTAAATCTCGATTTAAGTTATTACCAATTTTATGACCAATCGGAATATAAGCGAGTTCATTTACTTCTGTTCCCCAACAGCAACCAATTCCAACTAAATCTGCATCTCGTGGTTCTAATGCGGTAGTTTCTGTATCCCAAGCAACGGGTATTTCTGGATTAGTAAATTTTCTTAAAGTTTCTACCAATTCTATTAATTTAGCTTCTGTATCAATAATGCGCGGTTGAATATTTACATCTGTTTGTTTTTTGCTTTTTGCTGTTTCTTCAGCACCAAAAAACCAAATATCATCATCGGTTTCTATGACTTGAGATACCTGGTTTTCTAAAATTTGAACTTTTCCCCCAAATTTTTGCTGTAAATCATGAATTTGATCTAAAAACTTCTTAAATTCTAATTTCTCTAAAATCGGGATAAGTACATTATGGTCAAAACCAGTTAATAAACAATCTTCTAAATTAATTTCTAGAGGAACATTACAGACTATTTTAGCTAAATAGCGGGATTTTTCCGCGTCTTCTTTACCAGCAGCTAGTTTTTTCTGAGTCGCACCTTTAATATTATCTAAAGCAGCGTAAATTTCCTCAAGGGAATTATAAGTATTTAATAATTGTACTGCTGTTTTTTCACCAATTCCTTTCACTCCTGGAATATTATCTGATTTATCACCACATAAAGCTTTAAAATCAACAATTTGTGTAGGTAATACCCCTAATTTCTCTTTTACTTCTTCAGCTTTAAATTCTCTAATACTATTTGTAGAATGTTTTAATGCTTCTGGGGTAAAATTTAAAATTGTGATTTCTTTATCAGCATCAATTAATTGAAACAAATCCCTATCCCCGGAAAGTATTTTCACTCTATACCCTGCGGCTGCGGCTTTTTCTGCTAATGTTCCCAATACATCATCTGCTTCATAACCCGGTGCTGTGAGTATAGGTAAGTTTAAGCCTCGCAGTAATTCATAAAGATTTTCTAAGTCGGGAATAAAGTCTGCTGGTGTTTCTGCGCGTCCAGCTTTATATGTATCCTCTGCTTCATGACGGAAGGTAGGTAAAGCCAAATCAAAGGCTACCGCTAAGGCTTGCGGTTGTTCTGTGGCTAGTACCTCTAATAAACATTTAAAAAAACCAAAACAAACACTGGTAGGAATACCCGCTTTTGTGCGAAGTCCTCCATCTCTACCTTTAGCAAAAGCGAAGTAGGAACGAAAAGCCAGGGAATGTCCATCTATAAGGATGAATGTAGGCTTATTGATAACTGGAGAGTTAAAAGTCAACTGCTTAACCAAATCAGACAACTATTATATAACATTTCCTATATAACATTTCCCATCCTATTCATTTACAGGAATAAGAAAATTGACGATAGTTCTTCCTCGTCGGTACTATGATAACAAATTTTTAATTAATTGTCAACCCCTTGATCTCTTTTTTTTGCAATTTGATGGCAAAATTAGG
>OMJF01000159.1 GCA_900299285.1 Anabaena sp. 54
GTTGCTTCAAAGAGAGTTTAAACCTTCTAAAAGCATGGTTTGTAGTTGTTCTTTTGCTCTTTGTTTTTGGTCTTGTCGCACTAATTCCCGAAAGTATTCCCTGATGCTACTGTAACCACCTTGCGCTACGAGTTCTGTAAGCTCGCATGGTGTCAGGTAAGGAAATATTAATGCTTTTCATCAGGTGAATTTTTGAATGTTCTTTTCTATATCATGGCGGTTTTTGGATTGTAATTGAAGGTTATTAATGGTGGGGTATGTTCCCGAAATCATTAAATATTATTAAATTTTTGTTGTTATTAACTTATTTCCTATATCATAATACGCTGTAAACTAAAAAGATAAATAACGTAACAATAATTATGACATTTGAAATAACTCCAGAAAATACCCAAGATAAATCTGCTTTATTGCAATATCTTAGGGAATTAGGAAATGAAAAACTTTCTGAAATTAGAAGAGAAGTCGGTAATAAAAATTATAAAGAAATAGCTGCTTGTATCAATAAAGCAATTAATAAAACTAAACGTGATTTTTTACATACAATTGTTGAAAATGCAAATCAAAATAATTGGAACGATCAAGATAAATTGTCCTCACTGCTTTTCACTACTTATTGCGCTCATACAGTAATGATTGATTTACGTCATGAAGTTTGGCCTTATGAATATATGGCATTTTCTCGACGAATTGGTGAACTTTGGGAAGATTTTGTGAGATTACCATTTTTGTACGCGCCAAAGGCAGCAGAATTAACATCTTTTGTACCACCACTTTTTTCTGAAGTTAGAAAAATTCTAAAAAGAGATATTGAAGAATATATTAATACTTTGTCAATTTCTCCAGAACAAAAACATGAACTTATCAAGTATTATGAAAAAGTCTGGGTGCTAGTTGATTCTGGTGAGATAAGTCTTGAGCTAGATTTTCATGCTACTATTAAATGTAAAAAATTCAATATAGATTTTAAAAGTGGATTTGGCTCAAATGAGAAAGGAAATACTAACCGACTGCTGATGGTAGCAACTATTTATTGTAATTTAGAAGATGAATATAACAATATTCTGCTTGTTCGTGCTAAAGAAGATTTGAATAACAATTACTTTAGAATTTTAAAAAATTCTGATGTTTGGAGTGCTTATTGTGGTAATGAAGCATATCAAAAGATTGGTGAGTTTACAGGATTTGATATTCACAATTGGATAAACTTAAATATTGATTGGCAAAATGATTTATTACCAACAACAGTTAGTGATTTTCAGAAATCTAATTTAATGGGATATTTACAATGGTAACAAAAACAAAATATAGAGATCAATACCAAACTTATTTTACATCAGATCCATCTTTATCTTCTTATATGGTTTCACTTTTGAAATTAGATAACCATGATAAACTACTTGAACCATCTGCTGGAGAAGGACATCTTTTAGAAGCAGCACTTCAAATTAATAACAATATATCATCCGTTGCTTATGAATTACATCCTGAACACGCAAAAAAACTCAGGTTGAAGTTTAACCAATTTAAAAATGTAGAAATAAGAGAACGTGACACAATTTTTTGCCCAGATTTAGACCTGTGTGAATCTTTTGGTCATAAATTTACTAAGATTTTAGGTAATCCTCCCTATGGAGGTTGGCAAGAATATGAGCGTCGTACAGAATTAAAAAGAAAATATCCAGGATTTTACATTCGAGAAACTTATACTATTTTTTTGCTGCGTTGTCTCAAATTGCTTGCAGAAAAAGGACGACTTGTATTTATTATTCCTGACACTTTTTTATATCTTCACAGTCATATTAATATTAGACGTTATCTTTTAGAAGAGTTTACTATTGAAAGTATAGATGTTTTTCGTTCATCTTTATTTCCTGGTATTTCCTTTGGTTATGCTGGTCTTTGTATTATTTCTCTATATTCTCAAAAACCACAATCTAATCACTCTTTTTCTATCAGATTTATTGATAAAATTACAGATTTACGCTTATCATTAAATCAAAGTAATTACAAGTCTATTCTACAAAAAGATATTCTCAAAAACGAATCTTTGTCTATTCCTATATCACGCCATGATTCAGTTGTTACAGAAGTCTCAAGTTATGTAACTAAAATGGCTGATATTGCTGATTGTGTAACAGGGTTTTATTCAGGGAATGATAAAATGTTCTTGCGTAAAGCATCAACTTTTATTAAAGGTTCTAGTGATTATTTATTTGTTGATCCTAATACTATTGAATCTAAACCTTCCACATTACAAAATCCTTTACAGGGAATAGCAGGAACAAAACATTTTATTCCTATTCTTAAAGGTGGTGGTTTTAATTTCATTAAACCTACTCATTGGTATGTAGATTGGAGTTTACAATCTGTTGAATATTATAAAAATAATAAAAAATCAAGATTCCAAAATTCTTCCTATTACTTTAAAACGGGAATTGGTTTTCCAATGGTGACATCTAAACGTCCTACAGCAGCATTAATTGAGGAAAGTCTTTTTGACCAATCTATAGTGGGAATTTTTCCTAAATCTTCTATTGATTTATATTTTCTATTAGCTTATTGTAATTCTCCAGTTTTTTGGGTATGTTTAAAATCTATTAATCCATCTGCTAATAATTCTGCTAAATATATTTTAAAAACTCCTGTGATTTTACCTGATGAAGATATCATGAAAAATATATCTTTGAAAACTCAAGAATTAGTATTAGAAATAAAGAAAGGTAATCAACAAGTATTATGTGAAATTTTGCAACAAGAAATTATTGATTCTATAATGAAATATGTCAATAAACAGATATCTTGTAAACTGGTAGATTCATCTGTTGTGAATATGCTTTCAACCTGTTGTAAGGTGAGTTAGCAATAGCATAACACACCCTACAAGAATATACTATTAATGCACCAACTCAATAGCCCGCTTAGTCAACGCCTCCGCAGTCAACCCATTAAACGCCATCAACTCACCCGCACTTGCGGTAGTTTCCCCACGCTTGCAAGCGAAAATATCCCGCTTACTGGTACTGCGTAACATAATCGGTTCTAACATCGCACCAGCACCACCCACCAATTAACCCATGACTTCAAAAGTGGTTATTCAATTTAAAAAAATTCTTACCTTGGGGTCGGGAACTCTAAATCGTGAGCAAGCCTATTTCTCGCTGTTCACGTTTTGAAGGCTGCACCAAATCTCATGCTCCAAGGAGTACCCAAGGCTCACACCATATATATTACAGATATTTCCTAGATTTGTCAAGTATCTAGAATAAATATTTTCGGTTTGAAGAACTCGATCTATATTATACTGAACTCTAACTAATCTTTATGAGATAATTAATACCTAAATTTTTAATATGTCTGACTTTAGTACCTATGATAATCTTTGCATAGTTTTTTCCGAAGCACGCTTTTCAACATATTTGAGTGCTACCAATCAAGATAAGCTAGAGGCATTAAAACTATATACACTAAATATGAGATTATCCGAATCTCTATATTCATTTTTATGTATATTTGAAATTACTTTAAGAAATAGAATTAGTAATGTACTTGTTCAGGAATTTGGAAATAATTGGTTTGAAGAAAAAGCTGGTAAGTGGTTAAATGGAAAGGCTGCAACAGAATGGCAAGATAAAAATCGTAATACTCAAAGAGCAAGATTATTACAACAGATAGATAAAGCAAAAGAAGAAATTAACAAGCACAATAAGAAAATTAACAATCCACAATATCACAAAAAAATCACCTCAGATACTTTAACACCTGAGCTAAATTTTGGTTTTTGGACAGAAATTATGGGTTCTGAATATGACAAAATTATCTGGCTTATTCAAAAAAATAGTTATGTTAAAGATGTTTTTCCAAATGCTCCAGCAAAACTAAATTTCGCCCGTGATTTGAAGCGAATACGCAGAATTTTATATAATATAAGAGTTATACGTAACCGTGTATTTCATCATGAACCTTTGTTCAATACTAAAAAATTGTCATTTGATGAATTACTGACAACCTACAAAGATGCTAAGGAATTATTAGGGTGGTTAAGTAAAGATGCTTTATGTTTTTTTGAAGAAAATAATCAATTTGAAAAATTGGTAAATTCAATCCCATCGAGTATGAAATGATATCAATAGCTAGTAAGGTGCGTTACGCGATCGCTAGTATTCGCTGACGCTGCTGTAACCACGTTGCGCTACGAGTTCTTATATGTAAGCTCGCATGGTGTCAGGTAAGGAAATATTTATGCTTTTCATAAGGTGACTTTCTGAATGTTCTTTTCTATATCATGGCGGTTTTTGTCATTTTCTGCTATTGGGAGAAAACAATATTGATGATGGTTGGGTAGTTTGGGTGATGTTGGGTTTATTTGTGTCAACCTATTTAATGAACCACGAAGACACGAAGTACACGAAGAAAGAGAGGAAGAGATTTGATTTTTATATCATTATCATAATTATTGTTGGGTTTCCTTGCGTCAACCCAACCTACTCACTATCAAAAAATCAGTGTTATTATTTATTTTCTTATTAGGTATTTCATTTTATTATCATAAGTATGTATCATTAGATTTAAAAAAGTACATTTTATGAGTTTACAAGAAGAAATTGCTCAGGTTTTTAAGAATTGGGGTAGTGATTTATTAGAAGCTGAACGCAAGGCATTAAGAGAAAAGGCTGATAAGTATACAGTTAGCGACTGGAAAGCCGAGCATATAGCATACGTAGTTGGATCTGGCGTATTAACTGGGGCAATTGGAGGTCCAGTAGGATTAGCAGCAATACTGCCTGATCTTCTCTGGTGTAAGAAAGTAGGAACTCAGGGATGTCTTGGGATTGGTTACATTAAGGGTTACGATATAGACTATGAAAATGACATGAACATGATCCTAGCTGTTTGGTCAGATTTAGCAGAAGCAGCAGTTTCAGTACCCGCTGGAAAAGTAGGGATTAAGGTTTCAAATAAGATACTTCCTAAAGTAGCTGGTAAGGTAGTAGAAAAAGTAATTCTTAAGGGAAGTAGTAAGATTGGGGCAAAACTAGCGGCAAAAGCTGCATCCAAAGCAGCGACAAAACTAACTGCAAAGTTAGCTGCAAAAACCGGTGTTGGATGGATTCCTCTAATTGGTGGAGTAGTATCAGGAGGAATAAATTGGTGGTTATTAAGCGGATTACTAGATGCGGCTGATGCCTACTATAAGAGTGATTACATTGTTTTAAAGGATGACGAGATTTCCTCACTAGCCTAAAAAAATCAGCAAATGTACGCAACCAAACACCAAATCATCGGCGTTTATCTGCGTACATCTGCGTTCTAATTAATGCACCAACTCAATAGCCCGCTTAGTCAACGCCTCCGCAGTCAAGCCATTAAACGCCATCAACTCACCCGCGCTTGCAGTAGTTTCCCCACGCTTCCAAGCGAAAGTATCCCGCTCACTGGTACTGCGTAACATCTATCACACCAAATCAAAGCATTTTCAGAAATTCTTCTGGTAAAACTGCTGGTACTAAAGATCCTACAAAATCAACCTTATTTCTGGTGACAATTATTTCTACACCTGCTGCTGTTGCTGCTGCACTTGTCACCGCATCTTCAAAATCTTTAATTGGACTTTGTAAAGCTTGGTGAATTACTGCATCTGTAACGCTGGCAATTTGCAGATTTTGTAATAAGATTTCTATTAATTTTTTGGTTGCATCGCTACCAATTTGGCGACGTAAAATATAGAATATATTTGTGATAGCGTGTCCTGAAACAAAGCCTTGGGCTTGTTTTGTACTAACTGTATTTAATGCCTGTGTTGAGAAAACAATAAATGGTTGACGCTGTGCTAAGATATCAAGCAAAACATCGCTGTCAAATAATACTTTTTTCAACTATATTTCTCCTCTAAATAATCAATATAATTTTCTTTTGTGTTTTCTGATTCTAAGCTAATTACACCTATTAAACTTTGAGTCCAGGGGTCAAGTTCAGATAAGTTTTCTATGGTGGGTTCAGTAGTAGAAGATAGGGTTTCTTGTTGAATTGAGGCTAGTACAGTTTGTACAAGATGCCAACGTTCTCTAATTGGTAATTTTAATACCTGTTCTTGCAATTGTTGTAATTCAATCATGATTTTGTTGTTAATTTTATTATTCCTATTCTAACAGATTGTAAAGTCTTGTGCTGTCATTTCTGTTGCTTCAAAGAGAGTTCAAACCTTCTAAAAGCATGGTTTGTAGTTGTTCTTTTGCTCTTTGTTTTTGGTCTTGTCGCACTAATTCCCGAAAGTATTCGCGCTCCTCTGCTGTAACCACCTTGCGCTACGAGTTCTGTAAGCTCGCATGGTGTCAGGTAAGGAAATATTCATACTTTTCATAATGTGATTTCTTGTATATACTTTTTTATATTATGGCGGGTTTTGTCATTTTCTGCTATTGGTAGAAAAGACTATTCGTGATGGTTGGGTGAGATGATGTGAACAAATACAGGATTTTTGGGTTGTAATTTACTGTTATTAATGGTGTAATGATGATGTGTTTACTCCTTTGAGTATAAAAAATTAAATACTAATTTCTTCGTAATTTAAAATTATTTTAATGACAATATTTTCAAATTCTTTATTAATTTCTTCAATTTTTGGTAAATCTGTCTCTGGTAATTTTCTAAACTTATGAACTATTAAACTTCTAACAGCGTATAAAGCTAAAGCCAAGTTATCTTTTTTCTCACTATTAAATGCTGTAAGTAAATCATTGCAATAAAGAAGTAAATTGGTTTTAGTATTTCCATCAAAATATTTTTCTAACCTAGATATTAATGTAGATATCCTTTCTTTTTCACTAGAAATAGATGCTATTGATTCCTTAAGTTCATATATATTTTTATCTGTATTTTTCTGGAAATTATCAATCATATCTGAAAAGCTTTTTTCAAAAATTTTCTCTATAATTAGTTCAATTACTTGGTAAAGAAGATAAAATCGAACCAAAGGATGTTCCTCTGTTTTCAACAAACTTTTGAAAAGTCTATGTACATAAACTTCTTCTTGTAAATAAGATGAATTTCTCTGAATTATCAATCTAGTATCACCAGGAGATTGAAAATTAGCTCTACTATTAATTTTTTTTAAATTATCAATAGGTTGACAGTGGTAATAACTATATGAATATAAAGAAGTCAGGTAATTATCAATATGAAAATTATCAAATTTTTGAGTTTGGGTATTAGATAAAACTAATATTATTATATCATCTCCGTAAAATTCTGTTAATCTATAACTGTCTGTAGTAGTCTGGAGAGGTGGAGTAAAAGTTTCGTACTGTTCTCGATTTATTAGTAATTTAAGAAATGCAACATACGCATATTTTAAAAAATGAGGATTGCCTACATATTTATGATCAGTAGATACAAGAGATTGAATAGGAAATATCCAACCAATTCTTTCGTTAATATCTTTTTCATAAGCCTGAAAAATGTTGTTTTCACTATTTAAAATCCATGACTTAAAGATGAACAATGAGTAATTCTCAGGTTTATAATCCGTATAGGGAGTTAAAACATAATCAATAAATATTTTGATATTATTTTGTGCATCAGAAAGTTCAAAGTAAGTTTGGTCATTATTTATATTTGGTACAACTTCTGTTAAAGAATAGTCAATTTTGGAAATTTCATCGTTTATTTTAAGTGGCATATACAAAAATTACTCAATTTAAGTTATATTTCATTTAATTTATATTTTTTATACCCAGAGTCTATAGATTCATCTATTGATAAGAATGTGTCACTTGCAGAACTAAATAGTTCTCTAAAGAAATAATAAAAATACATCCTTTGTGAGTTACCAATTTTTCTAGCACTTTTGCTAATTTCATCTAATTTTATAATTAATTTGTCCAGAAAATGCGGAGCATTATTAGTAATTCTAATCCTATCAATCTGCTGATTGATATCATCAAACGAATAGATGAGTTCTTTATCTCTCAAAAATCCTACAGCAGCACCAAAACCCGTCATCACTTGTGATTTATTAAATATTTTATCTACAGTAGAACCAAAAGGCTTTCCTGAAAATATTATTTCTTCATTTTGAAGCAGTTCTTCGTTAAAACTCCAATTATCAGCTAAGTTTTGTGTTTTTTCAACAAAATGATTATATGTTATTATGTAGTTTTTAAATATATCTTTATCTTGATTTTCAAGAGCAAGTTTTTCTAAACTTTTAATACTTTCAAGTATATCTCTTCTATCTAAACTAGACTCATCTCTAACAATATAGGAAGTAAAGCCATCTATTACATCATTAAATCTATATTCACCAATTTGATGAGGAGTTGCCTCATCAACTTCTTTTAGTAGTTTTATTCCTTCAAGAACAGTTTCATCAAGATAATTGGAATAAAGTATCTCTATTTGATGTCTGACAGACATGGGAGATTGTCCTGTATTCAGTGTTAACATTCTATACAGAATACCTATTTTATTAATACCCAAATAAATTTCAAATCTTAATTTATGATCATAAAAGTTTATTTTATTTGAAATATTCTCAGTATCTAAATCGTTAGCTACATCCAGTAATGTGTAGGTTCTTTGTAAACCATCTAAAATAATTAGTTTATCTCTATGGGTGTTGATATAATCAAGAGACTGATTGTCATCATCATTATCATTAATTTCTATGTTTTCATTACTAAGAGCTAATACTAAAGGAGGTATGGTACATCCTAGTTTTAAATCTTGCTTTAGTAAGCTATAAATAGATGAAGATGATTTTAATCTTTTCCTTTGAAAAGGATTATTTTCAAGAATAATTTTGGCTATTTCTAGGTATTCAGAAACAGAAATTTCTGTTAAAATATTGTATGCTTTGATTCTGTAGTCGAAGACTTTAGAAAGTATTTTCATAGCAGTTTAGATAAGTTTATCTTGGAATTATAGCATAATTTTCTTTTCTTTTATTGCTTAACAAAAAATGATCTACAAAAAATATTTTTCACTAAAAACAGTAAATGTACGCAACAAACGCCAAAATCATCCGCGTCTATCTGCGTACATCTGCTTTCTAATTAATGCACCAACTCAATAGCCCGCTTAGTCAACGCTTCCGCAGTCAACCCATTAAACGCCATCAACTCACCCGCGCTTGCAGTAGTCTCCCCACGCTTCCAAGCGAAAATATCCCGCTTACTGGTACTGCGTAACATAATCGGTTCTAACATCGCACCAGCACCACCAGTCACACCAATTAACGCATCACCAGCAAACAAACTATCAAATTCTGCATCACTCAAAAACCCACCATCAGGTTCAGAACAAGTATCCCAAGCTGTATCATCAGCACGATATAAACGCCGGGGGTTAATAACAGAAATTATCTTCACTCCAATACCTTCTGTCTCTAAAAATGCGGCGGCTTCAAATACCGGAATTAAGGTCATATCGCCTATTACAGCAAATACAACTTGTTTTCCTCCTGCAACTTCATGTAATAAAATTGCGCCTTTTTCTAACCCTTGTTTTGTTTGTTCTAAAGTTGTTCTAATGGGTAAAGGTGACTTACTTGCAGTGATGACAATTCCCTTATTTTTTGTTCCTAAAGCCCAATCATAACAGGCTTGAATACTGTTAGCATCAGGAGGAAAAACAGGAAATACATTGCCATTTCTCATCATCGAAGCAAAATAAGCTTCAATTTCTGGTCTTTGGTGTGTCCAACCGTTGCGTCCTTGTTCTAATGCACCCGCAGTAAATAATGTAATTGTTGACGGTGTTTGTCTTCTTAATTCTGCCATTGCTTGGGTGACTGTTTGCCAAATTGGTAATCCATTGATGGCAAAAGATTCATAGGAACACCACAAACTTCTCGCTCCCATTAAGGATAAACCAACTGCTAATCCTGCACAAGCATCTTCGCTCAAAGGTTCGTAAACTTGACCTCCTGGAGCTTGATTATATAATTCATCGGTGGTGGGATGGTTGATTTTTAAGGCTTGGTTAATGTTACCAATTCCTGATGCTTCGTTACCATCGGCGTTAGTCACTAGGAAATTTTTATCTTTATTTCCTACTATTCCTACCAACCTTCCCATTGCGGTTGTAGAAACTTTTGGTTCTCCCCCCACTGCATATTCTTCTAATGGTAATTCCCCAATTTCTGCTAATGGTAATTCAAATTCTGTAACTACTGTTTTCGCTGCGGGTCCACCTCCTGCCCGTTCCGCATTTGTGCGGACTGTTTGCCATGCTTCTACAGATAGGGCGCGTTTTTGTAAAGCTGTGACAATATGGGGCGCGTCTAAGGTATCTTTAGGATATAAGTTGTGAGATTTTGCCCCTAAAGCATGAACACCCGCGCCTTTAAGTTGTTTAATGATGAATACTGTCAATGTACCATTTAAGGCGGAATGAGCAGCTTTATCAATGCCTACTAATACCGCTTTGGTAAATTCCAACCGTTTAGCAAAGGAGAAAGCGGTACTATCTACGTAATCTCCTGGTTGGTTTTGGTCGTCAAAGTCCTTAGCATTTACAATGATCACTTCCGCAAAACCGTTACCTTGCCAATAGGCGATCATTTCATGGTTAGTTTTTAATGATACCATGCTATGATGCTCTTGGCTATAACCATTCCATACTAGAATAGGTAAGAAGTTTGTGACAGTGGGGTAAGCGGTGTGAAAATGCGCCATTGCGCTCATGATATAGGGTTCACCGAGTCCTCCATCTCCTACAGTAAAGGGGAAGAGTTTGTCACGGTGTAATAACGCGGCGGCCATGGCGAAATGTTGCCCTTGTCCCAAGGGTCCAGCAGGGGCAAGAATACCAGGGATGTAACCGGATAGGTGTCCAATTAAACCGTGTTTTTCCCGGAAGCGATCGCGCAATTGTTGTACTGTAGAAATGCCCATGTCTTCTAAAGAACGATCCAAAAACATGGCACTATAAAAACCGGGGGCGTGGTGTCCTACTTCCGTAATAATGTTTTTATGTCCTAACATGACCAAAGCCGCATAAGCTTCCGCTTGACTGGCAAAACCACCGGGGTGTCCAGAAGCCTTACTACCAGTGATTTGTAGCGTCAGGTAGCGCAGGGCATCAGCAGCCAGTAAAGTTTGATATACTGCATTTGTATCGGTAGGATTTGCTACTGCTTTTTGACCAGATGCGATCGCCGGGACTATACCATAAGTTGGAAAATCTGGCAATGCTTCCCCAAAATATTGTATCCCTTGACAAAAGTTCGGAACTGCGGAAGTTGTATTTTGCGTAATTGCTGTCATGCTTAGTACCTTAATAAAATCGGAAAAAACTAGAGATTCTGGTTCAATGTAACCAAAATTTTACATCTTTGAGGGTCTAATAGTTAATTGCATTTTTTCAAGATCATCATAAGTAGGTTAAATGAACCACGAAGGGACGAAGGACACGAAGGAAGAAGGGAAGAAAGTAGTTATTGTCAGTAACTCAGACACATGGCGAAAAATTATTACTCATGATCATAAGGCATTAATCGCCTATTAAAATTGACTTAAAGGTTATTGTCAGCAAGTCTATCAAAAACTGCAAGTTGAGAATAAGTTGATGATTTTTTAGGTTTCTGTTTCTTCCCAAGTTCCAATTACCCTCACAGGGTTTATAGTTAAAGTTGAGTTATTCTATAATTAATTGTGCAATCAAAACAGGAGAATAGGATGCAAATGCTACCACAACCCCAGGAAATATCTATTATTCAAGTCTTAAACTGGATATTCAGACCCATGCCTTATATGATGGAATGTGCTAAAAATTATGGAGATGTTTTTGCTCTAAAATTACAGGGTAATTTACCACCAATGTTATTTATTCATTCTCCTGAAGCTATGCAGCAGGTGTTAAGTAATGATCAAAAAGAGTTGGAAGCGCCAGGAGATATAAACAGTATTTTTGAATATTTACTAGGCAAAAATTCTGTTATTAGTCTTAGCGGTAAAGAGCATCAACGTCAACGTCAATTAATTATGCCTCCTTTTCATGGAGAAAGAATGCGAACTTATGCAGAATTAATTGAGAATATTACCATAAAAGTTTTTAATCAACAACCAAAAAATCAGTCTTTTAATATTAGAGACATTACCCAAGATATCACTCTTCAGGTAATGATGGAAGCTGTTTTTGGCATTTATAAAGGAGAACGAGCAGAAAAACTTAAACATTTTCTTTGTGCAATTTTAGAACAGGGTAGCACTCCTTGGAGAGTGATTTTTCTCTATTTTCCTAAATTAAAAGAAACCTTTGGGATTTCGGAAATTTGGAAACGACAAATGAAGAAACAAGAACAAGCTGACCAACTTATTTATCAGGAAATTCAAGAAAGAAGAGAAAATTTTGATCCTAATCGCACCGATATCCTTAATTTACTTATGTCTGCTCAAGATGAAAACGGTCAAGCCATGACTGATGTAGAATTAAGAGATGAATTGATGACTTTATTAGTTGCAGGTCATGAAACTACAGCTACAGCTCTTTCTTGGGCTTTTTACTGGATTCATAAACTCCCAGAAGTTAGAGAAAAGTTATTAGCAGAATTAGATAGTTTAGGAGAAAATTATGATTCTAATACTGTCTGGAAATTGCCATATTTAACTGCTGTTTGTCATGAAACTTTACGCATTTATCCCGTAGGAATGTTAACTTTTCCTAGAAGGGTTAAAACACCTATTTCTCTCTGTGGTTATCAACTTGAACCAGGTACAATTATCGTCGGTTCAATTTATTTAGCTCATCACCGCAAAGATATTTATCCTGAACATGAAAAATTTCGCCCAGAACGCTTTTTAGAAAGACAATTTTCACCTTATGAATTTCTACCTTTCGGTGGTGGTGCAAGACGTTGTATAGGTTTAGCATTTGCCCAAATGGAAATGAAATTGATATTAGCAAAAGTGCTAAAAACATGGTCAATGAAATTAGTTAGCACCTATGAAGTTAAACCTCAAAGACGGGGTTTAGTTACAGGACCAAATAGTCCGATAATTTTAGAAATTCAAAATATTCGTCAACCAAAATCTGCAATTTTAGAAACAGCAGCATTTTGATAAACTAACAACTCACAATATCTCCTATCCCCAACTTATTCAATAAGTCGGGGATTTGGGTTGATATGTCATTTTTTTTAAAACTTGCTGATATTCTCTAAATATAATAATATAAAAGAGCCAGGTTTTTATGTCATCAAGATATGCAAGAATACGACGTTATCATTATCGGTGCTGGACACAATGGTTTAGTTTGTGCGGCTTATTTACTCAAAGCAGGTTATAGTGTTCTACTTTTAGAAAAACGTCCTGTTCCCGGTGGTGCTGCTACAACTGAAGAATGTATCCCAGAAGTACCAGGGTTTAAATTTAATTTGTGTGCCATTGACCATGAATTTATTCATTTAGGTCCAGTTGTGTCAGAATTGGAACTGACAAAATATGGCTTAGAATATCTAGAATGTGACCCAGTTGTATTTTGTCCTCACCCCGACGGTAAATATTTTTTGGCACATAAATCCTTAGAAAAAACCTGTGCAGAAATCGCTCGTTATAATCAACGAGATGCTAAAAAATATGCCGAATTTACCAATTATTGGCAACGGGCAATTAACGCCATGACTCCCATGTTTAATGCCCCACCCAAGTCAATTATAGATATTTTTGGTAATTACAATTTCCAACAAGTTAAAGATTTAGTTTCTGTTGTCGGTTCTCCCGCTAAAAGTTTCGATTTTGTGCGAACTATGTTAAATAGTGCGGAGGATATTCTTAATGAATGGTTTGATGAAGAATTTTTGAAAGCACCACTTTCTAGATTAGCATCAGAATTAGGTGCGCCACCTTCACAAAAAAATCTCGCAATTGGAGTCATGATGATGGCTATGCGTCATCATCCTGGTATGGCTAGACCTCGCGGTGGTACGGGTGCATTGGTGCAAGCATTGGTGAAATTAGTTAATAGTAAAGGTGGGGTAATTCTCACAGACCAGCAAGTGCAAAAGATTTTAATTGATGATGGTAAAGCGGTAGGAGTCAGGGTGACTGGCGGTAAGGAATTTTTGGCCAAACATGGAGTAATTTCTAATATTGATGCCCAAAGGTTATTCTTGCAAATGACTGAAAAAAGTGATATTGATGCCGTTGATCCTGATTTATGGGAAAGGTTAGAAAGGCGCATTATCAATAACAATGAAACTATCCTGAAAATAGATTTAGCATTAGATGAACCTTTGCATTTTTCTCATCATGAACATAAAGATGAATATCTGATTGGTTCAATTTTAATTGCTGATTCTATGAATCATGTTGAGCAGGCTCATAATAAATGTACAATTGGTGAAATTCCCGATTCTGACCCCTCTATGTATGTGGTTATGCCTAGCGCCCTTGACCCTAGTTTAGCACCCCCTGGAAAACATACTTTATGGATTGAATTTTTTGCCCCTTATCAAATTGCTGGTGCAAAAGGTACAGGTTTAAAAGGTACAGGTTGGACTGATGATTTGAAAAATCAAGTTGCAGATAGAGTAATTGACAAATTAGCAATTTATGCCCCCAATTTGAAAAAAGCAACTATCGCTAGAAGGGTAGAAAGTCCAGCAGAATTAGGGGAAAGATTAGGAGCATATAAAGGCAATTATTATCATATTGATATGACTATGGATCAAATGATATTTTTCCGACCTTTGCCTGAATTAGCTAATTATAAAACCCCCATTGATCATCTCTTTTTAACTGGTGCAGGAACTCATCCTGGTGGTTCAATTTCGGGAATGCCAGGACGCAATTGTGCGCGGGTATTTTTGCAAAATAAGCAACCATTTAGTCAGGCTTTAAAGGATGCTGGAAATTCGATTAAGTCCACAGTTAGTTCGGTTTTTGGGATTAATTAGGTAATACAGATATAGGGTGCGTTAAGGCTGAGAAACGCACCAGCTTTTATACATTAGAAAATTGTAATTTTTACAATACATCAAAAACTCGTATTTATTCTGATTTTAAATTTCTAAAATATCATGTATAATGTGCTAGTAACTTTTAGTGAATTATTTTTAAAATCACACAAATGTATCATTGACACTATATTGCACTTATGGAAAAACTGACAGTAAAAAATTTTTTAAATATCAAAGATGTTGAATTTAATTTATCCAATATAAATATTATTATCGGACAGCAAGCTAGTGGTAAAAGTGTAATTGCTAAATTAGTTTATTTCTTTAAAGATTTTTTCATTAAATATCGTTCTTCAATCCAGAATAAGCAAAAAAAAGCAGAATTTGATAGAAGTATAATGACAACATTTAAAATCATATTTCCTGAATATTCTTGGAAAAATCAGGAGTTTCAAATTTTATATGAATTGGATAGTTATTCCGTAGCTTTAAACCAAAAATTAGATGACAAGAAGTATAAATTATTTTTGACATATTCTGAATATTTAGTTAAAGTTCGCAGAAAACTTTTAAGTGAATATAATAAAAAAACTATTGAATATGCGGAAAATAACCCTGAGAAAATAATTGAAGAATATTACAACACAATTTTTCCTGAATATGTTCTAAGAGATAATGATGTCAATAGTCTTGATTTGGTAACTTTTATTCCTGCTGGGAGGTCGTTTTTTGCTAACTTACAAAATAATATTTTTTCCTTTTTATCAGAAAATATAGTCATAGATTATTTTCTAAAAGAATTTGGTTCAGCTTATGAAAGAGTAAAACATTTTTATCATCTAAGAAAATTGATTCATGCTTTAAAGCTAAATGATTCAATTCATGAATTAATTAATCAGATAATAGTTGGTAACTATTCATACGAAAAAGATCAGGACTGGATATTATACACTAACGAAACAAACAAAAATAGAAGGACTAATTTATCACATTCATCTTCTGGACAACAGGAGGCTCTACCTATGACACTTATATTAGCTATTTTGCCTTTTATTAGCTCAACAACACGCCTTTTTATTATAGAAGAACCAGAAGCACATTTGTTTCCTACATCACAAAAACATATTGTAAGTTTAATTAGCCAGGTTTTTAATGCAACGGAAAAAAAGCATAAATTTATTATCACTACTCACAGTCCTTACATACTAACTGCTTTTAATAACTTAATTCAAGCAGGCAACACTCTGAAAGCATTAAGAGAGAAATCTGAACAAAATGATTTATTAGAAGCTTTGTTCAAAATAGTTCCAGAAAGTCAAATATTAGATATTAATGATGTTGCTGCTTACACCATCAAAAATGGTATGATAGAAAGTCTCATTAATGAAGAAAATAATTTAATTGATACAAATATCATTGATGAAGTATCCAACGAATTTAGTCAAGTGTTTGAAAAATTAATAGAACTTGAATTTGGAGAATAACATCTGTGGATTTAGATAAATGTTCGGAAAAAATAAGCTATAAAAATATATTAGTAGAAGAAAAGAAAAGTAGTAAAATAATTTTTAATAATGAAAATTTAATAGAAGTGACTAAAATTAAAGTAGATGGTTGTTTAGATATTCAAGGAGTTAAATGTGATTGGTTACTAATTATTAATGAACCTGATATTGAAATTTATATAGAGTTAAAAGGTTCTGATGTAGAACAGGCATTTGCACAAATTGAAAATACTATTAAAATAGTCTCAAAAAATTATAAAACAGTTCTCAAGTATTGCTATATAATCACAACTAGATGCCCTATAAACTCAGCACAAATTCAGGTTAAAGCAAAATCATTTAAAAGTAAATATAATGCAGTGCTAAGAATTAAAAAAACAGGCTGTAATGAAAATATTAATGCCTTGATTACAGATAAATAAACTTAGTGAATATATATGTTCTAGAATTTCTCTATAAGGGTTGGGTAAGTATTTTTCTGTTTTATGCAAGCGATATTTAATACATCAAATCATGTGTTTCCTGTTCTCTGTTGTAATTCTGCTTCGTGAATAGTCCTAAAAAAGTAGTAAATTAAAAAGTGCATCTAGTAGCATTAAAATTTTGATTAAATCACCTGTGCGGAAAATCGTTATTGCTGGTAACTGGAAAATGTTTAAAACCCAGGCAGAATCCACAGCGTTTTTAAGCGGATTTTTGCCTCACCTGGAGGAAACCCCCTCAGTACGAGAAGTGGTATTATGTCCTCCTTTCACCGATTTAAGCCTGCTGTCCAAATTTCTGCATGGTAGCCGTGTCAATTTGGGAGCGCAAAACGTCCACTGGGAAGAAAATGGAGCATATACGGGGGAAATCGCCGCCCCTATGCTGACGGAAATCGGTGTGCGTTATGTCATTGTTGGACACAGTGAAAGACGGCAATTCTTTGGGGAAACAGACGTAACTGTCAATCTCCGTCTCAAGGCCGCTCAAAAATATGGACTCACTCCCATTCTCTGTGTTGGGGAAACTAAACAACAACGAGATACGGGGGAAACAGAGTCAATAATTAGCACCCAGTTAAAAAAGGACTTGGTAGATATTGATCAAAACAACTTGATTATTGCCTATGAACCAATTTGGGCTATTGGTACTGGTGATACCTGTGAATCTCAGGAAGCAAATCGGGTAATTGGCTTAATTCGCTCTCAGTTAACTAATCCCCTAGTTCCTATTCAGTATGGCGGTTCAGTCAAACCGAATAATATTGATGAAATTATGGCACAACCAGAAATTGACGGCGCTCTTGTTGGTGGAGCTAGTCTAGAAGTTGATAGTTTTGCCAGAATTGTCAATTATCAATAATGGGGATTGGGGATTGGGGTAATTAACAATTAAAAATTTGTATAATGTCTGACAGGCTAATTATCGGAAATTACTGTTTTATCTGGGGAATGCGGACTTATATCATGGGGATTTTAAATGTCACCCCTGATAGTTTTAGTGATGGTGGTAAATTTAATACTATCTCCGCCGCTTTAACCCAAGCACAAGCAATGGTTGCCGCTGGCGCTGATATCATTGATATTGGTGGACAATCAACTCGTCCGGGGGCAAAGCAAATATCAATAGATACAGAACTTGATCGGGTTCTATCTGTTTTAGAGGTGCTACGTCCAGTCATTGATGTCCCTATCTCTGTAGATACAACGAGGGCAGATGTAGCTAAAGCAGCTATCCAAGCGGGAGCAGATTTAGTCAATGATATTTCTGCTGGTACTTATGATCCAGAAATGCTGTCAACTGTGGCTAGTTTCAATGTGCCAATTATCTTAATGCACATCCGTGGAAAACCAGAAAATATGGTCAATTTCACGGACTATCAAGACCTAATAAGTGATATTTATTGCTTTTTATCCCAGAGAATTACTGAGGCTATCCGGGCAGGAATTGACCCAAATAAAATCATTATTGATCCTGGTATTGGTTTTGCTAAAAATCATGAGCAGAATTTAGAAATTTTCCGCCGCTTGCGATCGCTAAAAACACTTAATGCTCCGATTTTAGTAGGAGCATCTCGCAAGAGTTTTATCGGTAATATCCTCAACCAACCAGATCCCACATTACGGGTCTGGGGAACAGCCGCAGCCTGTTGTGCAGCCATTTTTAATGGTGCAGATATCCTGCGAGTTCACGATGTTCAACAAATGCAAGAAGTAACTCTGGTGACAGATGCCATTTGTCGTCATTTTGACTAATTACAGCAGTTTCCAATGTCATGAGGTACAGAGATTAATGATAAAAATCTCGTGGTGCGGGCTTCTAGCCCGCTAAAAGTGTACGTCAACTAGATGGAATACGCTATATTAATTAGCTCCATTACCATTGCCATTACCAGGGTTTTTACCGTATTCTTGTACCGAATCAGCAATCAACTCTTGGAACATTTCCGTTGAGTTAGCAGGATCTACAAAGACAATTTTGGCATTATTGCTTGCACCCAGTTTCTCACTAGCATCTACGTAATCTTGGGCGACAAGATACCGTAAAATATCCTTACTTTCAGGATGAGAACGTAAGGCTTCAGAAATTATCTCTATAGATGTTTTAGTTCCTTTCGCCCTCTTAACCGCCGCCTCTTCTTCTCCTTCTGCGGCTAAAATCGCGGCCCGTTTTTTAATTTGTGCATTCTGTTGCTCCTCCATTGACTTACGTACAGTCTCCGGTGGGGTGATACTCTGAATATCTAATCGCGTAATTTCAACTCCCCAAGCGGACGTAATTGAATTTAATACGGTTAATATAGTTTTGTCTATTTCAACCCTTGACATATTAGTATCCTCTAAGGAATTTTGGGCGATATTTTCCCGGAGGGTAGTCATGGCTATATTTGCTAAAGACTGTTCTAGATCATCAATGGCATAAAAGCTTTTCTCAATATCTTTAATCCGCCAATAAAGAATTGCATCAACTTCTAAGTAAATGCCATCTTTAGTAATTACATTTTGCGGTTTAATATCTAAAAGCTGCTCTCTAGTTGTGTTTTCCATCACAATCTGATCAATGATGGGAACAATGAAACTTAGTCCTGGGTTAAGTTTACGATGATATCGCCCCAATCGTTCCACTAAAGCGACATTCCCTTGATTTACCATCTTTGCAGAGGCCAAGGCATAACCTATCAGAGCTAAAAATATAATCAAAATTATTGGGTCCATTATCTTCTCCTCTTTCAGCTTTGGGCAGAATTGATTTCAGGGTGATGGTTATACTGTGTATTAACTAACTGTAAGTTTAAATGGATTAAATGTATAGTTTTTGAATGATCATTGTCAATAATCAACCTGCCCTGATATTATAGGCGATTATTGCTACACTTGTAATTACTATAATTATTAAATTAATTAATTAATAAATTAATTATTAATTGCTGACTCAGTAACTACTAGTATATCATCAGCATATTTTAATTTTAGTCCTAGATTTTTTGGTGGGAAACCTAGAAAACCATTACTTTACCTTTCCTAAATAACCTAAAATCCAGTAGTGAATAGTCTGATAATCCCCAAGATAGTACCTAGAGGACCAGCTACAGTATTAACTCTATCACCTGTTTTAGCTAAAACGTTGCGATCAACTACAACAACATCATTGTTACGCAGTATTGGATTAGTTTCTTCATTAATTCCTTTAGATAAATCCACTTTAATTGGACGTTTAGTAACTGTACCATTGGCATTAAGGCGAATCAGTTCTACACTTCCTTTTTTGGCCCTACTATCATTGAAACCACCCGCAGCTAATAAAGCCTGATTTAAAGAGCTATTCGGTTGTAATCTTACCGGTCCTGCTCTTTTGACTTCGCCCACTACACCCACTTCAATAGTCGTTGGCGATAAAGTAGTTTTAGCCAATTCCGTAGCCTCAGCCGCACTAATGTCCGTAGCTGTAGGAATGATAATTGTGTCTCCATCTTGCACCACTATATCTTGATTGATATCACCACTTTGCAGTAATTGCCAGAGGTTGATATCTATAGTTTGTTCCGTACCAATGCGAGTTGGACGGCGTAATTTAATGTTCCGTACATCTGCAAGGGACGTAATTCCTCCAGCTAGTTGTAAACTCCGCATCACAGTGGGTAAACCACTACCACTAGCCCCACCGTCACCTCCACCTGTACTTCCAGCGGTGACAAGATAAGAACCAGGACGGTAAACTTGACCAATTACCACCACTGTACGGGGTGAAGTTTGACTAGCAGCAAAGTTAGCTGCAAAGAGATTCCGCGCTTCAGCCACATTTAGGCTAGTAGCAGTGGGTACAATAATGGTATCTCCGTCTCGTAAGGTAATTTCCTGGGATATTCGCCCTGTTTGAGTCAATTCCTTTAAATTTAGGGAAACCGTCTGCTCTCCAGAACGCCCTACTTTGCGTCGTAATTGCACTTGAGTTACATCTGCTGCTAATGTCACACCCTGGGCTATAGTTAGGGCAGCTAACACCGTTGGGTATTGCACACCGGGGTTATTTCCTGCTCCCCCTTGTAAACTCAGGGTGTAAGCTCCAGGCCTGGTTACCTCCCCAGCTACAAACACATTTATGGGACGAGGTGACAACAAGTTAACAGAAATCAGGGGACGTTTAAGAAAGCGAGAATATCTTTTAGTAATGGTATCAGCTGCCTGTTCAGTTGTTAAGCCAGAAACGGCTACACTACCAATTAAAGGCATATTAATTGCACCACCAGGAGGAATTTGATATTCACCAGTATATTCTGGTACTTCAAATACGTTTACACGGATGAGATCACCGCCTCCCAATAAGTAATCTGTAACTATACTAGATGTTGATTTTCCTGGCTGCTTCTGTGCCATACTCACAGATGGTAAAGCGATGTTGACCGTTGTTAACAATGCTAAACTCATAGTCGCATTGGTGAGGAATTTACACAAATTTTTATTAAGCATACTTACCTGAGACTTGGAGATAAAGATATTTGCAGTTATTCTGAAACATTTTAACGTTGATTACACCTAAACATCCCGGTGGCTCAACAATTTTATTTTCTTATAGATCTTTAGTTTTCCGGATATAAATAATTGTAATTTATTGCTTTGGGATATGGATTTTATATTTTCCATGAAGTTAATTACCCTCTCAATTTATTTAGACAATTTAATTTTCAATTTCTACAATAATTTTTGATTCTATATTTTTCACTTCTCCCCATAGATTTTTTTCTAAAATATCAGATTCATAATTTTATTTTTTAGATATCTCTACACACTTTCCATTTTTCCCTTGTTTGACTTTTACCTAAGAGCATATTTTAAAGTTTTCGACAAATATGAATTTAGACTTTTTAAACATCCCTGAAACCTACTGTATTAATACAGATTAAGTTGTTAATATAGCAGTCTTATGAAAAATAAAATTAGCACTTAAGGTTGATTTATCCATCAAAATTTGCCAATGTTAGTTATCTTAATCACTAATTTATTGACAATAGCTGATAATCTGATTAAATCAATTCAGGGTATGATTTCGGGCTTGAATTTGCTGAATAAAAAACTCTTCTAGAGATTGACGTGATAGATTCATAGTAATGATTTTTCCACCCATCGAAACCAGAATAGATAGAAAATCATCATCATCTTTTGCGAGTATACCTTGCCAAGAACCATCCACACCAAATTCTAAACCAGCTATCCATTTTTTCAAGATTTCTCTATCTCCTCCTTGACCTTTAATATGATATGTGTTATAGTTGCCTAAAAGTTGATTGAGAGAACCGGAACAGATTAATTCTCCTTGAGCAAGAATAGCAACACGGTCGCAAATTTTTTCCACTTCACTCAACAAATGACTATTAAAAAATATGGTTTTACCAGATGCTTTCAAAAAAAGAATAATTTCTCTCATTTGATAACGTCCCAGGGGATCAAGTCCAGACATAGGTTCATCTAAGAAAACCAAATCAGGATCATTAATTAAAGCTTGTGCCATACCCACACGCTGAAGCATACCTTTAGAATAACGCCGCATTTGCTTTTTCCGAGCTTCAGCTTGCGATAAACCGACTAATTCCAGTAATTGGGGAATACGTTGACGTTGTAATTTTTGGGGAATTTGAAATAAACCCGCTGCTAACTCTAAAAATTCCCAACCACTGAGGTAGTCATATAAATAAGTATTTTCCGGGAGGTAGCCAATATGTTGTTTAACTTTAATATCACCTATAGGTTGACCTAATAATAATCCCCTTCCAGATGTGGGTCGGATAATTCCCAGCAATAATTTTAACAAAGTGGTTTTACCTGCACCATTGGGACCTAGCAAGCCAAAAGTTTCTCCACGATACACTTGTAAAGAACAGCTTTTGAGGGATACAACTTTTTGATTAAGCCAAAATCCCGTGCGATAGACTTTTCGTAGTTCACAAGTCAGGACTACAGGTTGTTTGTCTGGAGGATTTTGTCGAGAATGGAGGTTATCTGCAACAGAATTCATGGACGTGAAATTACCAATTACTGACTATTAAGAACTATCTACATATTAACCGATATCGGCCGTCATTTTTATAATACACCTTTGGAACTAGGAATAGTTTCGGCTCGGCGTGGATCAATTTCCGCTGCTATTCGCATAGCTCTAGCAAAGGCTTTAAAAGTAGCTTCAATAATATGATGGGAATTAATACCATCTAATTGACGAATATGTAACGTCATTTGGCTATGATTTACCAAGGCCACAAAAAACTCCCGCACCAATTGTGTATCATAGTTTCCCACCCGTTGAGTAGGAATTACTAAACCATAACTGAGATGAGGTCTACCGGAGAAATCCAAGGATACTTGTACCAAAGCTTCGTCTAAAGGAGCAGTAAAATTACCGAAACGAACAATTCCTTTTTTATTTCCCAAAGCTTGAAATAAGGCTTGTCCTAGAGTAATTCCCACATCTTCATTAGTGTGATGATCATCAATTTCCCAATCACCTTGAGCTTGAATATCCAGGTCAAATAACCCATGGGAGGCGATTTGATGAAGCATATGATCTAAAAAGGGAATACCTGTAGATACTTTACATATACCTGTACCATCAAGGTTGATAGTCACATAAACATTGGTTTCACCAGTAGTACGGTGAAGTGAGGCTATACGAGGTGTTTGTTTGTTGTCAGTTGTCATTTGTCATTTGTCAGTTGTCATTTGTCAGTTGTCATTTGTCATTTGCAATAGGTAATAGGTAATAGGTAATAGGTAATAGGTAATAGGTAATAGGTAATAGGTAATAGGTAATAGGTAATAGGTAATAGGTAATAGGTAATAGGTA
>OMJF01000160.1 GCA_900299285.1 Anabaena sp. 54
GTTTGAAACTTTCTATACCAAAAACATTTTACTGAACGAGGGTATTCGCGCTTGGATGGCCCCTCAAGATCAACCCCACGAACAATTTGTATTCCCTGAAGAAGTGCTACCTCGCGGTAACGCTCTGTAAAAAATCAATCTTTAATTAATTTTTTTTCCTTAACCCTGCCTTGAGGTAGGGTTTTTTTATGACATAATTTTTACGCCATAATTTCCAGTATTGCAAATTTTTGTAGTTGTGTTATAGTGATTTCAGGTAAAAAACCCAAAGCTTTTTGCTTTGCCTTTTGAGACTAAGACCGTTTAGGCAATAAGGAGGTGATGCCCATGATAGAAAGTAGTATAACCATGGGTCATCAAGTTGCAGTTAGCCGGCTGTGCGCCGGGGCTGTTCTCTAAAAGTTAGCCTTAGTTTTATTGAGAACTAAGTAAACTCAACTGGCTAGGCTAAAAGTCGGAGTTCCTTCCGGCAGTCTGGTTGCAACTTGAAGACCCGCTAGACCGCCCTGACTTAGATTTTCTGATCTAAATCAGGGCGGATAGTTTTTCTGGGTAGTTTTTATTTGCATACAAATAATTTAGTTGTTGCCGGAAATAAAGAAAAAATAGCGTTTATTTTATTGGGTTTGGCAATTTTTTCGCCTAACTAAATAGTGCTTCTCATATCCTACGGAACATTTGCAGGGAATAAAGCATCATTCACAGATATAACACGAACGAAGTATAGATGATGTAGAGAAGTTACGATTAAAAGTAGATTTCAAAACTCATCTACAGTTTGTATTGGCAAAGGCTATATGGTGACGCTTGTTAGTGATAGGAATTTGATGTGATCGTAAAGAGTGCGAGTTTGACTGATAAAAATAACATTATCAGTCTACCAGAAAAATTTACAGTCACTTCATCATAACTTATTATTTCAGTCATTAGGGATAGTTATAATATAACTATATCCTATGATTATAAGTTTTTGTATAAGTTAATTGCATAGAAACTTAATGATTAGTTAATCAATTGTTAGTCTTGTGAAAACTAAAATTGTGGTAGAGGCAGCCATGCCCAATACACAGGTTTCAACAAGATGTCGCATTTCTAAGCAATTAGCTACAGATCACTTGATTTATTCATGTAAGGTGTGAGGAGAAAAGGAAAGATGTCTAATATCTTGTGGAAATCCCTGGTGGTTAGCCCAGCAGCTTTGGGAGCAGCGTTGTTATTATCTTCAACAGCGATAGCTGCGACCACAACGACCACAGAAACATCATCAGTAGAAACTTCCTCCGCAACAGAAGTTTCTCAAAAGCCGGAAGTATTGGTGGAAGAAACCAAAGCAGCCCAATTTTTAGCTCAGGCTAAAGTCAACCGCTTCAGCAACGAAAACAATAATTCCCAGTCTCAGGTAACATCAGTGTCGCAGTTTTCTGACGTACAACCTACAGACTGGGCGTTTCAAGCATTACAGTCGTTAGTTGAGCGCTACGGTTGTATTGCTGGTTATCCCAGTGGGACATTTCGTGGTAATCGGTCTTTAAGTCGTTATGAATTTGCTGCTGGTTTAAATTCATGTTTGGATCGTGTAAATGAATTAATTGCCACAGCAACGGCTGATTTAGTTACCAAACAGGATTTAGCGACATTACAGCGTTTGCAAGAAGAGTTTTCTGCCGAACTAGCAACTTTACGCGGTCGGGTAGACGCTTTAGAAGGACGTACGGCTGAATTAGAAGCAAATCAATTCTCTACTACGACTAAATTAAAAGGTGAAGCTATTTTTGCTGCTACCGATACTTTTGGTAATGAGACGGGTAAAGCAAACCGCGCTGTTCTTCAAGACAGAGTGCGTTTAGGTTTAGAAACCAGCTTTACCGGTAGGGATATGTTAACAACCCGGTTGTCCGCTGGGAATGCTACAGCCTTTGATTTCCGAGATAATACAAATGCTCCTGTGAGTGGTTCTAAAAATGCTGCTATCAATCCTGGTTCTAACGGAGCAGGTAAGCAAACCTTTGAAGTTGGTAGCACCAACAATAACAGCGTAAAAATTGACAAGTTAACCTATGAAGCACCTGTTGGTCCAGCGAGAGTTTATTTAGCGGCTAGTGGTGGACAACATAGCGATTATGCTGCTGTTAATAATCCCTACTTCTTTGACAAAACAGATGGTGGTAAGGGTGCTTTAACCACCTTTGCGTCTGAAAATCCGATTTACCGCATTGGTGGTGGTTCTGGTATTGCGTTGAGTGTACCCTTTGGTAAACCTGGTGATAATTCCTTAAAACCAAGTTCATTAACATTAGGTTACTTAGCTTCAAATGCTAATAATCCTACTCCCAGTAATGGCTTATTTGATGGGAATTATGCGGCTTTAGGTCAGTTAAACTTTAATGTTGGTAATCGTGTTGCGTTGGCTGCTACCTATGTCCACGGATATCAAAAATCAGGTAGTACCTTATTTGATTCAGCAATTGATGGTAGTAGTGCTTTAGTAGGTACTTCACAAGCTAATACTCCAACTGTAGCAGGTCCTAGCTCTAGCAACTCCTATGGTATTTCTGCTGCTATCAAGCCTAGCCAGAAATTGTCTCTGAGTGGTTTCGTTTCCTACCATGATGTTATTCCCGAAGGTGCTGGTGTTAGTAGAGAAGCTTGGAGTTATGGAGGGGGTTTAGCCTTACCTGATTTCGGTAAAAAAGGTAACGTCTTGGGTATTTTTGGTGGCGCTCAACCTTACTCACTCAGAGCGGGTGCTAGTCAGACACCATACCAAGTTGAAGGCTTTTACAAGTATCAGGTTTCAGACAATATTTCTGTAACTCCTGGTGTGATTTGGGTAACATCTCCTGGCCAGACTACTAATAGCAATGATGCCTTTATTGGTACACTGAGAACAACTTTCAGTTTCTAGACCGTGAAAAGTCTGCTGATAACCTGAAAAATTAGGCGTTGGTGAACAAAAATATGAATTTTTCTGACGCTAAGGCGCGAAGGCGCGAAGAGCAAGAGTTTGAGAAATGGAATTTTTGATTTTCAGGACTTAATTGAGCAACGCCAAAATTATTTTACCCCACTATAAGGCGGGGTTTTTTTAAGGGCATAAAAACCCCAGTGGAGAACGAGAGTATACTAGAAAAGAGGTTTTATCCATCTTCATGCTTCAACTTTCATCTTGGACTGCTGCTTGTGGAACTATCATGTAAATCTGAATACGCAATTTTGGCGTTACTAGAAATGGCTACTCATTACGACAACGGTGAACCGATGCAAATTCGGCAAATCGCTATGCAACAAAAGATACCTGATCGTTATTTAGAACAACTGTTAGCAAGTTTGCGGCGTGGGGGTATAGTGAAAAGTCAACGGGGTTCAAAAGGCGGTTATTTATTGGCGCGAGAACCTCGGAAAATTAGCATCTTTGATATTTTAGAATGTTTAGAAGGTTTAGATGTGCACAGTGGTGATCAAGATTCTCACCCCACAAGTTTAGATCATACTGTGGTGTCAGAAATTTGGCAAGAAGCACGTCAAGCGGCAAATTCAGTGTTACAAAACTATTCACTTGAGGATCTTTGTGAAAAACGAGATTCCCGAAAGCAGTTGGATATCATGTACTACATTTAAGGACTTGGGAATCTATCATGGTGATTGTTAAAAATATTACGGAATTGGTAGGCAGGACACCTTTAGTGCAGTTAAACCGAATTCCTCAAGAATTGGGTTGTGTCGCTAAAATTGTGGTGAAATTGGAAAGTATGAACCCTTCAGCATCAGTAAAAGACCGGATTAGTTTAAGTATGATTAATGCTGCGGAGGAAGAAGGATTAATTACTCCGGGGAAGACGATTTTAGTAGAGCCAACATCGGGAAATACGGGTATTGCTTTGGCAATGGCGGCGGCAGCTATGGGGTATAAATTAATTTTAACAATGCCGGAAACCATGAGCGCGGAACGGCGAGCAATGTTAAGGGCTTATGGGGCAGAATTGGAACTTACGCCGGGAATTGCGGGGATGAGTGGGGCAATTCGTCGGGCGCGGGAGATAGTGGATAGAACACCGTATTCTTATATGTTACAGCAATTTCGTAACCCGGCTAATACCCAAATTCACAGAGAAACTACGGCAGAGGAAATTTGGTCAGATACCGATGGTCAGGTAGATATAATTGTGGCTGGTGTGGGGACAGGTGGTACTATTACTGGGGTGTCGGAAGTAATTAAAAAACGGAAGCCGAGTTTTACCAGTGTAGCGGTAGAACCAGCTAATAGCCCTATATTATCTGGTGGTAAACCCGGTCCTCACAAAATTCAAGGGATTGGGGCGGGTTTCATTCCCCAGGTATTAAAAGTAGAATTAATTGATGAGGTAATTACGGTTACTGATGAGGAGGCGATCGCCTATAGTCGTAAATTAGCGAGGGAAGAAGGATTATTATCGGGAATTTCCACTGGTGCGGCCCTTTGTGCAGCCATTCGTGTCGGCCAACGTCCAGAAAATCGAGAGCGGTTAATTGTGATGATTCAGCCTAGTTTCGGTGAGAGATACTTAAGTACACCTTTATTCCAAGATATAGAAAACAGTAACTAATGTCAATTAACAACCTATGGGATTCATGTCAGATTTTAACCATTACGATACCTTAAAAGTCAGTAATAATGCCAGTCAGTCAGAAATTAAACAAGCTTATCGCCGCTTGGTCAAAATTTTACATCCTGATATTAATCAAGAAATAACAGATAATGAAGGAATTATTCGTGTCAATGCTGCTTATGAAGTTTTAAGTGACAGTAAAAGCCGTCTTAATTATGATGAAAAATTGCGTCATAGTCAGAGAAATTCCCATTATACTCGCCAAAAACGCTCAGAATCTGCCCAAGAGCATTATAAAGCGACTATAAAAGTTAGAAAAGATGTTGATGAGAATATTGAAGAATGGTTAAAACTAGTTTATAAACCTGTAAATCGGATACTTGGAACAATTCTCAATTCTTTAAAAGAACAAATTGAGGAATTAGCGGCAGATCCTTTTGATGATGTTCTTTTAGACGAATTTCAAGATTATTTAGAATCCTGTAGAGAAGACTTAAAAGACGCTCAAATCAAGTTTCGTTCTTTACCAAATCCTGTCAATTTTGCTGCTGCAGCAGCACACATTTACTACTGTATGAGTCAAATAGGGGAGGGAATTGAAGAGTTAGCGTACTTCCCGTTAAGCTATGACGAACGTTATTTACACACAGGACAGGAATTATTTCGGATCGCTAAAAGATTGTATCGGGAAGCGCAAGAGTCGGTTAGTTGATGAGATTAAGAATATCTTAAAGAAGATGGTTCAAGTCCTTACCAAGAATGGTTTGATAGCTTGGATGCCCAAGTAGCTGCGAAGGTAACAGTTGCTAAGTTTCGTTTGGAATTAGGCAATACATCAAATGTTAAATGGTTTGATGGAATTGGTGAATATAAGATTGATTGGGGTCCTGGATACCGGATTTATCTAGCTCAAGATGGTAAACAGCTTATAGTTTTATTTGCTGGGGGAACAAAGAAAAATCAGCAATCTGATATTAATCATGCTAAAGAATTGTACCAAGAGTACAAAAGACGAAAAAAAGAAATTAGCAAAGAGCAAAAAATTGACAATGATAATAGAGAGAAAAGGTAGTTATTATGGCACTAACTAGAGACTTTAAAGAAACGAAACCGTTAATGCACGAGTGCAAAGAGATTCTGAGTTTGCGATCGCTTTACTAGATGAAGCTATTTCTCTTTTTCTGAATGGTGAACCAGAAACAGCAAGACTGATTTTGAGAGATATTGTCAATGCAACGGTAGGTTTTGAACAATTGGCGATTGAAACTTCTAAACCGAGTAAGAGTTTACATCGAATGTTATCAGAAAAAGGTAATCCAACGATGGATAATTTGACTGCTATTTTCAATGTTTTGCGGAAAAAACTGAATGTTGATATTAATGTGAAAACGACGATTATTTACAATTAAAAAATTACGGATGTCATAAATTTCTAACCGCGCTGCATTTTGGAATGGTATTTCATTTCAATAAAGTGAAGACGGTAAATTGGAAGCATTAGCCGAATGAAGTATTTCTTGGATTTCTTGGGGTAAAGTTAAACATCCTTCTGGTTCAATATCAAGTGTATATTGTTGAAGAATTGATAAATTAGCAAGTGTCATAGCTGAATATTTCCTTGTTTTATAGACATTTACATTTTAGCAAAACTCTAAAAATTAAAAATCTCAGTAAGAGGCGATCGCTTCTACGTCACCAGTGACCATTGACACAGAACCAGTGGTAAATACTTGATTAAAAACTTCGACGGTTCTACAATTTATTAGAGAATCCTCATATTAACCGATAGGATAACATCCCGTATTAACAGCATGAATAAATTCACTTCCCGCTAATGGTCTTCCCCGTTTATAAGCTGCTTCTTGGGGTTGTCCCCAACCTAATTGTAAGATAACTTCTAAAAAGTTCGGGTTTTCCCATTTCAATAAAGTAGCCCATTGTGTTCTTTGGACAATCCTTTCTACATCTGCTTTAGCAATTTTTTGATGTTGTTTACCATTACTAAAACCCAAATATAAATCCATTTCTGCTGTGGTGATATACCAGAATTCTAAAATTGAATTTTTGGCAAGTTTCAATATTTGAAAATCACCTTCTAAAGCAATTAATTCAGTATCAATTTCTGGATAATAGAGATTTTTATTCTTAATAGAGATATCTTTCCAGATAATTCCAGAAACTTGATTTTCTCGTTGATATTGATGAATAGAAGATTTAAAATCTTGGTAAGCTGCGAATCTTTGTAGTCCTTCAGTTCTGACAAATTGGTCTATTAATGGATTACCAGAAACGGTCAATTCTAACTTTAAACGTTCACCTTTTAAGCAAGCTTGGCGCTCAGTTGCTAAAATGTGAATTAACTCTTGAGTATTGTAAATATTTGACATTAGAACCAAACCTAATTAGTCATTTAGTTTCGTTGGTAATTAAGAGCAATTAACTATTTAATGATTATCTATAAATGAAAACAAAGATGCTGTATCAAAAATAACTAAAAATTATCATAGTGCGATATCATGTTCCAACATAAGATTACCTCTCTTCTTCCTTCTTTCTTCGTGTTCTTCGTCCCTTCGTGGTTCATTTATCCAAATTCTTCGATAAACAACCATAAAAAAGGTGGGTTAACAATAAAGTCACCCACCAAATAAATTAGCAATACTGTAGAAATCCCGAATTAACCAACATTAGTTAATAACAACTCACGGGTTTCCGACTTTCTGACCTTTACCTGACCATCATCATCTACATCTACAATAGCCTTATCCCCCTGAACAATTTCCCCAGATAAAATCGCTTCTACCAAAGAATCTTCTAGCAAACGCATAATAGCGCGGCGTAATGGTCTAGCACCATAACTAGGATCATAGCCTTCCTGTACAACTTTATCTTGGAAAGCTGCTGTCACTTCTAAAGTGATATTTTTATCTTTTAAGCGACTAGCAACATCATCCAGCATGATTCCAGCAATTTGCTTGACTTCATCTTTGTTAAGTTGAGTGAAGACGATAATATCATCAACACGGTTGAGAAATTCTGGACGGAAATAAGCTTTGAGTTCCTCATTCACTAAGTTACGAATTCGATGATAACTAGCTTCTGCGTGGTTATCGAACTCAAACCCCAAACTACTACCACCTTTTTCGATTACCTTAGAACCAATATTAGAAGTCAAGATAATTAATGTATTCTTGAAGTCCACTTTCCGGCCTTTCGCATCCGTAAGATGACCGTCATCTAATATTTGTAGCAGCATATTGAATACATCGGGATGCGCTTTTTCTATTTCGTCAAATAGCAACACTGTATAGGGTTTGCGCCGCACAGCTTCCGTTAGTTGTCCGCCTTCATTGTATCCTACATAACCTGGAGGTGAACCAATCAACTTAGAAACGTTGTGGCTTTCCATGTATTCGGACATATCTAAACGCACCATGGATTCTTCTGCACCGAAGAAGTAAGACGCTAATGCTTTAGCTAATTCAGTTTTACCTACACCAGTTGGACCAGAAAAGATAAAACTGGCAATAGGACGATTAGGACTTTTTAAGCCCACACGAGCGCGACGAATAGCGCGAGAAACGGAGCTAACTGCTTGTTCTTGTCCAATTAACCGTTTGTGTAAAGTATCTTCCAGATGTAATAATAATTCAGATTCAGATTCAGTCAGTTTGTTAACAGGAACACCTGTCCAAGAAGCGACAATTTGAGCAATATCTTCTTCGTTGACAAGGGGAGAGTTAACAGTTTCCTGGTTTTCCTCTAAATCAAGTCTGGCTTGAAGTTGTAATTCTTGTTGACGTAACTTACCAGCTTTAGTAAAATCTTGGACTCTGATAGCTTCAGATTTGGCTTTAGTCGCGGTGGTTAATTCCCGCTTGAGCTCTTTGTTATTGGTAATACGGGAGTGACGTAACCGCACCCGAGAACCCGCTTCGTCAATTAAATCAATCGCTTTGTCTGGTAGAAAGCGATCGCTGATATAACGATCTGCTAATTCAGCGGCTGCTACTATCGCTTCATCAGCAATATGGACTTTATGATGCTGTTCATAAGCACCCCGTAAACCGTAAAGAATATCAATAGTTTCTGCTACCGATGGTTCACCCACCAAAATGGGCTGAAAACGTCTTTCCAATGCTGCATCACGCTCAATATGTTGACGATATTCATCCAAAGTAGTAGCACCAATACACTGAAGTTCTCCCCGCGCTAAAGCTGGTTTAAGTATATTAGCAGCATCTAAACCGCCTTCCGTACCACCCGCACCTACCAAGGTATGAATTTCATCAATAACTAAAATGATGTTACCTGCGCTACGGATTTCCTCCATGATTTTTTTCAAGCGTTCCTCAAAATCACCCCGGAAACGAGTTCCTGCGACTATAGAACCCATGTCCAGACTAATTACCTGCTTATTGAGCAAAATTTCAGGAACATCTTGATTAATAATTCGTTGGGCTAAACCTTCAGCAATTGCTGTTTTCCCCACCCCAGGTTCTCCAATCAAAACCGGGTTATTTTTCGTCCTGCGACCGAGAATTTGGACAGTTCTTTCAATTTCCTGCTGACGACCGACTACCGGGTCTAATCTACCCTCCTGAGCCAATTTGGTGAGATTTCTACCAAACTCCTCCATGGATAGATTTTGATGGCGCTGGGAACTACTTCTACCACCAGTGACAACCGCCGTATCTTCACCCAGACGCTTCATTACAGCCCCACGTATCACCGGTAAATCTACTCCTAGATTTTGTAATACTTTGGCTGCGACTCCTTCACCAGCCTCCGTTAAACCTAATAATAAGTGTTCAGTGTTTATGTAATTATGTCCAAGACCGTGGGCTTCTCGGAAAGACTGCTCAAACAGGCTTTTGACCTTGGGGGTAAAAGGAATTTCTGGTGGAACAAACCCAGAACCCCGGCCAATTATTTTTTCTACTTCCCGACGTGCTTCTTTGAGAGTGACACCCAACTCAGCCAGCACCTTCGCAGCAACACCTGTTCCTTCTCCCATTAAACCCAGGAGAATTTGTTCTGTTCCTACAAAGTTGTGTCCCAGTCGTCGTGCTTCTTCCTGAGCTAACATGATTACCCGAATTGCTTCGGAAGTGAAGTGTTCAAACATAGCGGGTTCTTTCCCTCGTGCTGCTTGGAATTTGGGTGAGATTAAGTTCACCCTTATCTAAAGTTTTTTGTATTTTCTTAAAGATAATGTATCTTTATTTAAAGCTCAATGGCAATAGTGAGATCCGTAAGTGACAAGGGGTAGTTGCCGTCATTATTTAGATAATAATAGATAATTACCAATGATCGAGATTTTTCGCTCTTGAGTTGTTAATTTATTCTCAACTTTATACTAGAATTAATTATGACACAGAACCCCGATACTAAAGATCAACAACATCCACTTTACAACCGCGATCGCCCCCTTATTGATATTCTACTTGCTCAAGACGCAAGCGACTACAATTTATCAGAATTAGCGAGACTAAAAATCCGCTATCAAGGTTTTCCCGGTGCGCGAGACATCCAAAATGATTTAGATCAAGTTTTACAGCGTTGGGGGTTGACGGAGGATGAATTATTTACAAAAACCCGTCAAATCCATCATACAGGCGGAATTTACAAAAGTCGTGGCAAAAAAGAGGAGGAGGACTGGAATTAGCGGGTGGTCAATTGTCCGTTGTCCGTTGTCTGTTGTCCGTTGTCTGTTGTTATTTTTCCCTGCTCTGGATCATCTCGCAGTTGCTTAAGCAGTTGTTCTGAAGATGAATTGGGCGTTTGTGAAACCGGTTGGGGAATTGTCTCTACTTTCTTTGGTGTTTTCAGTTCGGGACTTATTACCAATACTTGTTTTTCGGGAATAGGTGCGGTAATTACTACCTTTGGTGGGTTACTAGTGGTTTTAAGAGAGTCTAAAGTTATAGCTACTTTTGTCTGCTCTTGTACATCTTTACTAGAAGAAACTAATTTACTTAAACCATTCACTAATTGTAGTAAATTTTGGCGGAACTTAGGATCACCCGTTAATTCGTCTAAATCAGATGTAATTTTTTGAGTATTTTCAAATGTTACCCTAGCTGCGTCTAAAGTCTGTTGTAACAAGACAATATTTTTTGGATCATTTAGGGTTTTAGAAGCATTTTTTAAATTCGCGGAAGCCTCCGCTGCATTTGCGGACAGGGTTTCTAAGTTTTTCAGTAATTCTCCTTGAGTTAAGCGATTAATCGTTGGTGATAAACTCATCACTGTCTGACGCAGTTGATTACTAGTCTCTGTCATACTATTCAAAGTCCCAACCAGAGAAGAACGATTCGTAGTGACAAGACTATCTAAGTTATTAAGTAAACGATTTGCCTGTTTAGATGTGACACTAAAATCCTTTGCTGTTGTTCTTAATTGATCCGCTGTTGTGATTGTAGTTGCAGTTAGTTGGTTGGTGGAGCTTTTCAATGTTGTAGCAGTATCAGAGAATACAGTTAATTGCCCGCGCACGCTTTTACTCAAACTTTGCAAATCCTTAGTCAAAGCCGCGATATTAGCCGCAGCAGTGGCGGAATTTTCCAAAGTGCGGTTAACATTATTATAGAATTTTTCGCTACTATATTGTTCCGCAAAGTCAGCAGATTTACGTATCATATCATCAACGCTGATACCAATTACACCTTTTAAGCGAGAACCATTACAAATAATCAAACTGGGATTACAGTCTTTATCTAGAGGTTTAGCGGTAATATTTCCTAGTAAATTTCCCTTTGGTGTAATATCAATAATACTTTCGCTAATTAATCCACTTTGATTGGCTTCAATTAAGGAATTACTGGGAATCTTTAAATCAGGTGAATTAATTTGAATTTCGACATCAACAACATTTGCTCCAGGTTTCACACTGGTAATAGTTCCTACTTTCACACCACGAAAACGCACGGATGAACCTTTTTGCATTCCGCCGGCGTTAGCAAATTCGACAATTGCTTGATAAGATACTTGTCCAGGGGTGAGTCTATTCAACCATAGTAAAATTACCCCAAATGCGCCCAAACCTAGTAAGAGTAACAACCCTACAGAACCTTCCCTGATCATGCGTGTAGACGTAAAACCCCTCATTAGACCTCGCATTTGTTCCTCCACCAAAAAAGTAAGCTTAGTAATTTTCCTTGACTTGGTACTTAACCCGTGACTTGAATTGGTCCATGTACGCTCCCACTCATAAATTGTCTAATCAAAGGATTTTCTGTATGATCTAAAGCAGCTACAGTACCTTGCCATTGTACTTTCCCCTGATAAAGAAATACTATCTGGTCAGAGGTACGGCGAATGGTACTATCTTGGTGAGTCACAATGGAGTATGTACTACAAACTCCCTGGGTATGCTGTAAACTGCGGATGAGATCCTCAATTACAGTTGAGGCTATGGGGTCGAGACCAGCGGTAGGTTCATCGTATAATAAAACCTCTGGATTATCCGCAGGACGTTGGGGATTAGACATAATTGCTCTCGCAAAGCTTACCCTTTTTCGCATTCCTCCAGAAAGTTCTGAGGGGTAAAGATGACTGATATCTGCTAAACCCACCAGTTCTAATTTTTCTCGGACTAGTGCACGAATTTGCGATCGCTTTAACCGAGAATTTTGATAAAGTAAAAAGCCGATATTTTCTTCCACTGTCAAGGAGTCAAATAAGGCAGCTTGTTGAAATACCATGCCAATCCCCACAGGATCAGTAGCATCTTCTATTAAACCATTCCTTTGTACCCCTTGAACATAAATTTCTCCCGCATCGGGTTTTAATAAACCTGCTATAATCCGTAAAATCGTTGACTTACCAGTTCCCGATGGTCCAATAATCCCTAGTGCTTGGCCTCGATATATTTTCAAATTAACATCATCTAAAACTTTGTTCTTCCCAAAGGATTTAGAAATACTCTTTAATTCAATTAATGGTTCTGTCATTGGACATGGGTAATTAAATAAATAAGTTCCTCGCTGATAATATCATTTTCCCTTGATTACTTGTAAAATCTGCAACTCCAACCCTGACACAGACGGAGCTAGGGACGCTAGAAAATTGTACATGACTTAGGGAACTGGCATCACAGATGAGATTGTAGTTAGGACTTTAGTCCTATCTTCCATCAGCTATGGTAACACTTATCAGGGCTAAAGCCCTGACTACAAACAAATAATCTGATCAGATCATTTATTGTGACACCTGCGTCAGTTTTATTGTAATTTAATTAATTAACTGAACTTGATATCATCTATAATACTTTCTAAATAAAGCCAATTTCCAACTTTACTAAAGTTTATGTCTCCTTATCCTAGTCTAGTGACTGTTTCCGCACTTATACTATACTTTGTTGTCACAATCAACGTTGGTAGAGCTAGATACAAGTATCAAGTCCCTGTACCACAGACTACAGGAAACCCCGATTTTGAAAGAGTATTACGGGTACAGCAAAACACCTTAGAACAACTGGCTCTATTTATCCCAGCTTTATGGTTATTTTCTATTTACGTTAGTCCTATTTGGGGTTCTGGTCTGGGCGCTGCTTGGGTAGTCGGACGTATTATTTATGCTTGGGGATATTACCAAGCAGCGGAAAAACGTGGTCCAGGTTTTGCAATTAGTTCTTTAAGTAGTATGGCGTTAATTCTCGGTTCATTAGTGGGTATTATTTTATCAATGGTGAAATAGTTTTTGACGCTATTTTATCTATCAGCTTTTACCCCTAGTACCGCAGAGCGGAAGTCAAAAGTCAAAAATAATATAGAGTAAGCTTTTTGGCGATTGAGAATGGCCATTTTATCTACGCCGCAGTGTACTAGTAATATACTTTTACAGTTCTAATATGGCTAAATCTTGTGGTGCGGGCATCTTGCCCGCTATAATTATACAGATTAAATGCAGTAGAGCTTACTCAACTAAATCAGGGAATACCTCTTTGACAGCAGGGTGGACAAGATGATGATTTTTAACGTTTAACCCTTTTGCTAAAGCTGGATTAAGCTCTAAAGCTTTAATTCCTAAATTTGCTAACTGGACAGTATAGGGTAAGGTACTATTGTTGAGAGCTTGTGTTGATGTCCAAGGTACTGCTCCTGGCATATTCGGAACGCCATAATGTACTACTCCCTCATCAATATATACAGGATTTGTATGAGATGTTGGTTGTAGTGTTTCAACGCATCCACCTTGATCCACAGCCACGTCAACAATCACTGAACCAGGACGCATTTGTTTCACTAATTCACGAGATACTAAAATGGGTGCTTTTTTACCAGGAATTAACACTGCACCAATAAGTAAATCAGTTTCTTTCACTGCGGCTTCAATATGGGCAGAATTACTGTAAAGTAATTCTACTCTCGAACCAAACAGGGTTTCTAGGTAAGATAGCCGTTCCACGTTAACATCTAATATTTGCACCATTGCGCCCATACCCACGGCGATTTTTGCGGCTTCTGTACCCACCACACCACCACCTAAAATCACCACTTTACCGGCTTTGACTCCGGGTATACCCCCTAAAAGTACACCTCTTCCTCCTTGTTGACGTTCTAAGAATCTAGCGCCAAATTGCACCGCTAAACGACCAGCAACAATACTCATAGGAGTGAGTAAGGGAAGTCTATTTGCTCCCGGTTGTTCTACGGTTTCATAAGCGATCGCACAAATGCCACAATCAATTAAATATTCTGTTAATTGGCGATTTGCTGCTAAATGTAAATACGTAAATAACAACTGTTCTTTTTGCAAAAACCTATACTCACCTATCAAAGGCTCTTTGACCTTAATAACTAACTCTCTATCCCAAGCAGAACCCGCTTTATCAACAATTTCCGCCCCAGCATTACTGTAATCATCATCAGTAAATCCCGCACCGTTCCCAGCTTGACTTTCTACAAATATATTATGGCCATTTTCCCGTAAGACCCTGACACTAGAGGGACTTAACCCTACTCGAAATTCTTGATCTTTAGTTTCTTTAGGAACACCAATTTCCATTAATAACCTCTGATATTCTCTTATTTTACTTTAGCGTGCTACCACCTATCTGACTATTTCCATATTCAGCAATTCAAAATCCGAAATTTTTACTCTCTTTGCCTTGACTAATCGGCCAGTTTTATTACAATAGATGAAGAATAATTAAAAATCATAACACAGGGAACATCATAACTGGCAATTTAGCTGGAAAATCCCTGTCAGTTTTAGTTTGACAATTACAAGAGAGAAATAACTGATTATGACACAAAAACCAACTGTTAGCCCTAAGTTAGAAGATCCTAAGTTTGGCTTTAATGAATATGCCGAACGTTTAAATGGCAGAGCGGCCATGATTGGCTTTATTTTAATGGTGGTGATTGAATATACTACCAATCAAGGTGTCCTTTCATGGCTAGGTCTTAAATAAATTTATCATAGGATTTACGCAAAATACCTCTCAAACCCTGATTATACCTATTTCGTGACTCGTGCGTAAGTCCTATTTTCTATTTCATGATTAAATACCCATCTTCAGAGAAGTAAGATGGTATTACTACAACATCAACTGCTGCAAGCCTGGAGAATTACTGAAACTTATCTATAATAGCAAACCCAGGAAATCCCTGTATCGAAAATCTAATTAGATATTTAATATTTTCCCGCAAAACTGATAAGTTTTTTCAATCAAACTTTTATAAAATAGGTCGCACTATTAAATAACCCCTATATTCTCAATAATCTTGAGAATATTCTCAATAACTCCACGAAAAAAGTTGATTTGAGGTCTTGATATTCTCAACTATTTTTTGTACAATAATTTTGATTATAATCTACTTGGGTTATTGGTTTATAAAGGCTGAAAATAGTCATGTAAGTCAAAGAATTTTTTGAACAAGACTTACGCAAATACGTAAGTCTTATAGATTAAAAATTATCTGGAGACATATCAGACATACCACCTTCACTATCACGTTTAGAACCTAGTAAATCTAGTTGTTCTACATGAATAATGGGACTAGAACGATTGACTCCGGTTTGGCGATCGCTCCAGGAATCAAATTTCAAAGAACCTTTAACCCCAATTAAGCTACCTTTACGGACATAATTACCGGCAACTTCCGCAGTTTTTCCCCAGAGTTCTAAATTAAACCAGTCTGGCTTATCATTGTTACGGGATTTTCTATTTACTGCTAAAGTCAATCTACATTTAACTGTACCCGACTCAAAATACTTCATATCTGGGTCACCACCTACACGACCAACAAGGGTAACAACATTAATGCTCATAGCTTTTACTTTTGGTACATTTATACTTTATGATTCATAATACAGTAGTTTCCGATATTATGAGATTATCAACAGATATTAATCATCAAAATCTTGTGGTGCGGGCATCTTGTCGGCTAAAAGTGTACCCCATCATTGAATGCAATCCGCTGTATAATAAATATATTAACTAAATCAAGTCCGAGTTGAAAACTGGAGTTTTTCCAGCCTAGAACAGAGAGGATGTTTTAAAACTCTAAGGGAGATTAGAGCAAATGATAGTCTAATTAAGTACAAAATCATCTGTGTTAATATGTGTTTAATTCTGACTTTTTGTACCTGAATTAAATGAAAATTGCTATCAGAAAAAACTATGGTTTCAAGCTAGATAGAGTTTAATTGTCAAAGTATTGAAAATATGTTACAAGATAATAAATCAACTCTATCAAAAAATTCAAACAATAATTGGCATTAAAAAAGTTATCGAGTTGTACCGAGTGATATTCAAAAAATAGAACACAACAGTCCTGAAACTAAAATCATGTAATCCGTCATTATTAACTATTATCTTGATAGTAATAATTAGCATAAATAAGGGGAACACAGACGCGTGGGTCTTTTCTGGAACAGGAATTGGAATTTTCGTCCATCATGGGATATGGGTATCGACCTCGGTACAGCCAATACCCTAGTTTATGTATCAGGTAAAGGAATTGTCTTGCAAGAACCTTCCGTAGTTGCCATTGATCAAAATCTCAAAGTGGCGCTGGCAGTGGGAGAGGAAGCAAAAAAAATGCTCGGTCGGACACCAGGTAATGTAGTAGCTTTGCGTCCCTTGCGTGACGGTGTGATCGCTGATTTTGATACAGCAGAATTGATGCTAAAAAGCTTTATTCAGAGGGTAAATGAAGGTAGATCCCTGATGTTACCTCGCATCGTAATTGGTATTCCTAGTGGTGTCACAGGAGTAGAAAGACGAGCCGTTATGGATGCAGCTACACAAGCCGGTGCTAGAGAAGTATATTTGATTGATGAACCAGTCGCAGCGGCCATTGGTGCTGGGCTACCAGTTGCCGAACCCACTGGTAATATGATTATTGATATCGGGGGTGGAACAACAGAAGTAGCGGTATTAAGTCTGCAAGGGACAGTAATTAGCGAGTCAGTACGGATTGCTGGAGATGAACTAACGGAAGCAATTACTCATTATATGAAGAAAATTCATAATCTGGTAATTGGTGAACGTACTGCTGAGGACATTAAAATTAAGATTGGCTCTGCCTACCCCACCGAAGATGATAATGATAAAATCATGGAAGTCCGCGGACTGCATTTGCTTTCTGGCTTACCCAGGACTGTTACCATCAAAGGTGCTGAAATTCGGGAAAGTATGGTAGAGCCACTCGCGGTGATTATAGAAGCAGTGAGACGCACACTAGAACGCACACCCCCAGAACTAGCAGCAGACATTATTGATCGTGGCATCATGTTAGCGGGTGGTGGCGCATTACTCAAAGGACTAGATACTTTAATTAGTCATGAGACAGGTATTGTTACCCATATAGCAGCAGATCCTCTATGCTGTGTAGTTTTGGGAACAGGTCGTGTATTAGAAAACTTCAAGCAGTTGGAGAGAGTATTCAGCGGACGTTCTCGCAATATGTAGCAAAAATCAGTTATTTAGGAATACTGGGTTCTGTATTTATGAACAACTAACTATGGAATCCTTCTTTTTTTTGATAAAAAGTATACAGCTTTTGAATAAGTTACTTTTAAATAATTTACAGAAATATATACAGGTATTTTATGTTAACTGCAAGACGCTGGTGGGAACACAAGGGATTACAAATAGGGTTATTAACTCTAGTTTTAGGTGGTGCGTGGACAATCAGAGAAACAAAAGGTGCTTTATTGCGTGAAATGTATCAAGCAATAACCAGCCCCTTACAGATGTTGCAGTCAGGAACAATTCCTGAGCAAAGTATCCAGGATGCGAGATTTTTAGAATTACGAACTCGGATAGTCAACCTGGAAAGCGAAAATCAAAAATTAAAAAATTTACTGGGTTATACAGAGAAAGAATCCGGGGAGCAAAAGCCGATTATAGCACGGGTGGTGGGACGTAGTGCTGATAACTGGTGGCAACAAGTGATTTTAAATCGGGGGACAACATCGGGTATTCAAGAAGGTTCTATTATTAAAGCTGATGGTGGATTAGTAGGTCTAGTGGAAAGTGTGACTAATAATACTAGTCGTGTATTGTTAGTTAGTGATTTAAAAAGTCAAGTGGGAGTAACTATCAGCCGGACTTCAGCTAAAGGGATTTTGCGAGGTGATTCTTCGGCAGAAGGGATCTTAGAATTTTACGAAAAAGTCCCTAATGCCAGAGTAGGTGATTTAGTGTCCACATCTACTTATAGTCAGAAGTTCCCGGCTGGTTTAGCCATAGGTAGAATTAAATCTCTAGATTTAAAGAAACTCCCGGCTTCAATAGCCAGAGTAGAGTTATTTCCGCCAATTCGGTATTTAGACTGGGTAACTGTTTACCCTAAACCAGAGAAACAGGATTTGGAAACCCCAACCGTGACTAAATAATCTGAAATAATTGTTTTCCGTATCTACATTAGGTAGATTATGCTTATAAGCAAAAAAAACGTAAAATTACTGTAAAAACTTACCAATATTATCATAGCAGAATTTGACAGTAATTTTCAGGGGATTGGAGAATTGGTTTAACCTTTCGTAACACAAAAATAGTTGACATACTGTTGTATATGCTATATACTGACCATATAGCTCAGATAGAAATGAAAAACAGAGGATAAGAGACGAGCGGGGGTACTTTTCGACTTTTATTCTCACAATGGAATGAAATCTGAGCAAACAGGTCAAATTTACATTGTTAAACGCATAAGGTTAACCATGAATAAGCTAATATTGGCTTTACTGACTGTTGGCGCTATTGCCACTGCTGCTGTTCCTGCTAATGCTCAAGATATTGGTAACGTCCAAACATCCGACCAAAATTCTGTGATTACAGGTAGTGGTAACTACACTAATCAAAATGTCAGGCAAACAGGAAACATAAGACGCGAAAGTCAAGGCCGTAATCAAGTCCCTGGAGACTCTGCGAATATCCAGGATGCTCGTCAAAATGCTGATGTTCTTGGAGATAGTAACGTAACTGAACAGAAGTCAAATCAACAGTACAGAGAAAACCGCACTGAAGGTAGACGGAGACGGGAACGTTATTAAGTCGGTAATTACTTGCTTATTGGTAGATTTCATGTAGGGGTAATACAATTATTGGCTTTATCTCTACTTTTTCACTGTAAATTTAGTTTAGGTAAATCAATCGTGCAATTTCGCCAACTTAAACTTTTATTAATTACATTAGGTTTCATTTTCCCTATGGTAGCTCAAGCAGGTGAAATGAATCTGCAAGTAGGAAAAATCAAAATTAACAGAGACTATCGGGGAAATACTACGGTAAATACAGGGGAAATGCAATTAAATTCTGAACCCGATATATCCCGTATCCGGGAGAATTATGAACCGGATATATCCCGTATCCGGGGGAATTATGAATCCAATGTATCCCGTACTCGCAGAAATGTGGATTCTGCAATTAGAAGTAGAAATATCAACAAATTGAAACGGAATTGTACTGAGTCTAACAATGAAGTTGTGAGCCACCAAACTACAAAAACTAGAGGTTCTAACCAGCAAAGAACTCAAACAAATACTGTATCCGTTTCTTGTAATTAATTGTCTTGTAATTAATTGTACTTAGGAGAATATAAATGCAGTATAATCTTTTATCTCTAAGTGGTATATCGGCCTTATTGGCTCTGACATTGACACCAGTGTTTACAGAATCGGCCTTTGCTCAGTGTGTAAATTCTCATGTTGGTGTCCAACTAAATATTTCTGAACGTCCAGCAAAACAAGGTTCTAATATCGAAATGGGAAGTACAGGACCTTGTACAGGAAATGTCAATTCTTCTAGTGCAACACAAGTGAATATTGGCGGTCGAGGACAAGCTGAACAACAACAAAATGTAAATCAACAAATACGAGGTGGTAGAGGTAATCCTACAGGTGTTAATGGACCAACTATTAACAATAGTGTAGTTGTACCTATAAATGTCAGAACACCTAAGAATTTTAATCGCTAGAAATTAGGAATTTTTCGTTTTTTGTGATTTTTATGTAAGGGTTTAGTATTGCTAAACTCTTCCTAAAAAATTCAATGTTTAAAAAATAAATATTTTAATTACTAAAATAATAGGAGAAAGGAAAAATGAATATTAAGCAAATAGTCAAAATCACCTTTTCCTCTGCTATTTTAACTCTGAGTATGATTGTTTTTATGCCCAATTTAGTTTTTGCTAATTCTCATTATCTCAAGGATAGCAAACAAGAAACGACTATTAATTTAAATGAGGATGATCTCAAGGAAAACCTGCTTTTAAAAATTAATACTGCAAATAATTTCTCTGGAAATATTAAACTAAATGGCAAGAATATTAAAAAAATAGCAGGTAATAGTGCAGAAATTTCTCTTTTGAAACTTTTAAAAAAAGGTAAAAATATTCTAGAAATTAATGCTGTTAACAAGTCTATTGGAGCTACTTTGCGAGTAGAATTAATAGGAGCAAATACAGAGATTTCTCAAGAAAGTGGAGGGAGTGGTGATATCCAGCATATTTTAGTTATTTATGTACCTTAAAACAACAAATTTTTGGATAATGAAAATAAATAATTGAATTGATCATGATTCTAAATTACAGCTATTTTCAGGTAAATAAACCACAAACCGACCTCTCTGGTAAACCTCTCTCCTTGTAGGAGAGAGGTTTTGATTTACTCCCCTTCCCTGGTAGGGAAGGGGCTGGGGGTTAGGTGTAATAATTGTGGCTCAAATACATGAAAACTGCTGTAGAATAATTCATGGTTACATAGTTTCAATTTTTTAAGGGTAATACTTGTAAAGTATAATTTTGTCTTCAATATCAGGGGTAAAAACAAATTATGTTCACAAAAAAAATCTTTTTTTTATTTACTACTAGCATTAGTTATCTATTCATATCAGAATTACTGGTAAATGAACCTGCTTTTTCTCAGTCTGCTCCCCAAAGCACTAATAGTAGTTCTCAAGTAACAGGGGAATACAATAATGTTTTTCAGACTCCTAATCAAAATAGCAATCTTAATGTATTTAACTTTCCCAATATATATCCCCTAAATCATTCTATTAATACTCCTGTGAATACAGAAAATGATTTTGGGTTTAATGTTTCTGCGGGTGTAAATACTCTTGATTCTAATAATGTAACAGTGTATCTAGGATTGATTTTTCAGCCCGGTAGAACTGATTCACATAAAATCAGAATGCAAAAGATTGTTAAAGAAACAGAGTTATTAGAAACACAAAAAAAGATTGCTGAAGGACAACTGCAATTAGTACAAAAACAAATTTCCGAAGCAGAATTGAGATTACAACAGTTGTCACCTGCAAATACTCAAAATAAATAAATATATATATATAAATATATAGGAATAGAGAAATTTACCTTGGTGGAGTGGGTAATGGTATTACCCATTACCCATTACCCATTAGCTATTTCCCTAATTTAATGGTGTTACCAATGAGAGTGAGACTTTCCTCAAACAAAGCTTCCCGTCCCCAGCGTTGTACCTGTTGACTTAACAAAGCTTCGGCCTTTTGTTCAGAAAGAGAACTTACCTGTTGAAACAACCCAGCCGACTGAGCGCCTCCATGGGTTTCCATTCGCATACAACCGCCCGTTTCTGAACAAATTACGGTGCCACAATTGGCTTGAGGATTAGTAGAACTCAAGCGTAAACCAATTAAATCACCGACAATTTCGCCAATATCAGCAATGGGAACCCCTGCTAATTCGGCTTCTATGTGTCTTTGGTCTGGAGAGAGGAAATTAATGTATGTGATATCATAATCACCCTTTTCCTCCCTATAGGAAACTGGTCGCCATTCCAAGCGACTAGCTAACCAACCCAGGTATAATAATGCTTGAGCAGCATTACCTTTTTCATAGTCAATATGAACACGATCAATTTCCTTGAGGGCTGCACGACGGTTAGGTGCGTCATAAGCTTCTGCTGCTAATTCTTGCCATGCTGATAAACGTCGCCAATTCAAATCAGCCAGAGGTACACCTGCTTCTACTAATTGTTGCAAGCTGAGTAAATCATCTTCTGGTGTATTAAAGTTGCAAGAGTCAACAATGACATTATTGCAAACAGACGCTAAACGTTTAAACAAAGTATTAGCAGCATCAGGTGTAGCTTTCCACCAGAGGAACTTAGGTAAACCACCAATTAACAAAGCGGGAATCATACCCCCAATGCGTTCTAAAGCCGCAACAGTACCAGTAAGGGTAATGTACTCACAACAGATAAGAGTGCTAGAAGATTGCTTTTGAATGGGACAATAAGCAGAAACTTGGGCTTTTACCCCTTCATCATCGCCGGCAATGGGACATAAAGCAATAATTCGGCAAGGGTTACGGGTAGCAATTTCATCAGCAATCGTGGGACTGGTAGGACTAAAAGTATACCCCATGGCCGCACCATGATTATCTCCATTGGGTCCAGTGCGCTGCTTTTGGAAATATTCAGCCCGTAAAGCCGTCAGAGTTTCCGGTGTAGCAGTACCGGTTTCAGGAAGATGGTGCTTTTTCTGGACTTCCTGTAAAGCTGTTTTTGTTTGGGGTCCGAGAATACCATCAACTGGACCGCGATAAAAGCCGGTGGCGGTTAACAAATACTGAGTTTCTTCCGGTTCGTAAACTACTAAAGTAAATGTTGTGGCCCGGGTAGCAGCGGGTAAACCACCGTCTTCTCCTTGAATACCGTAACTTTGCCAAACTTGATTCAGTTCCACCTCAATTTCCGTGAGAGAAACATCCTTGGGCGCTTGCAAAGAAAAAATCGTAGGTGCTTGGGAAACCATAGTTGTTCGTTGTCAGTTGTTCGTTGTCAGTTGTTCGTTGTTCGTTGTCCGTTGTCAGTTGTTCGTTGTTCGTTGTCCGTTGTTTTGCTACTGACCACTGACCAAGGACTAATTAAAGTCTGCGCCAGCGGCGGCCGTCTTGATTAATTAATAATTCTGCTTCTGCTGGTTCCCAAGTCCCGGCTTCATACTGGGGAATATTCGCAGGATTGCCTGGTAAATCCCATACAGACAAGGCAGGTGTAACTACTTGCCAAGCCGCTTCTACTTCGTCCGCCCGTGTAAACAAAGTTTGGTCGCCCATCATACAATCAAGGAAGAGACGATCATAGGCATCGGAAGTAGCGGAAATACCTAGAGAACCGTAGCTAAAATCCATATCTACAGACCGGGTACGGAAATCGCCACCGGGCATTTTCACATCAAATCGGAGGGAAATACCTTCATTGGGTTGTATTCGCATAGCCAAAACGTTGGCGTTTGCTTGTTGAGCCGCAGAGGGGAACATTCTCGAAGGAACTTCGCGGAAGTGAATCGCAATTTCACTGACTTTTTTCGGCATCCGTTTGCCAGTTCGGAGGTAAAAAGGAACACCTTGCCAACGCCAGTTATCCACCATAAACTTCATGGCCACGTAAGTAGGAGTAGTAGATTCAGGATTAACACCTGGTTCATTTCGATACCCTGCTACCTGTTGACCTTTCATCCAACCCGCGCTGTATTGTCCACGAATTGCTGATTTTGACAAATTATTAACATCCGCTAAACGAGTTGCTTGTAACACTTTAACTTTTTCCGTACGGATACTATCAGCATCCATGGAGTTAGGTGCTTCCATGGCGGTTAAACAGTAAAGCTGCATGAGGGGATTTTGCAGCATATCTCGCAACGCGCCCGCAGTTTCATAATAACCCGCCCGATCTTCCACTCCCACGGTTTCGGCGACAGTAATTTGTACATGATCTACAAATTGCCGATTCCACAAAGGTTCAAAAATGGCATTAGCAAAGCGGAAAACCAGCAAGTTTTGCACCGTTTCTTTCCCTAAGTAGTGGTCAAGACGATAAACTTGGTTTTCTTTACAAACCTTTTGTACTACTTGGTTGAGACTTTGAGCAGAAGCTAAATCACGACCAAAGGGTTTTTCGATGACTAAACGCTGTTTGTCGGGGTCTTCTAGCATTCCCGCTAACCCTAGCTGTTTAATGGCTTCAGGGAAGAAATTAGGGGCAACGGATAGATAAAACATCCGGTTTCCCCTTGTTCCCCGTTTCTCGTCTAGTTCAGCTAACAGGGTTTTCAGTTTTTGGTATCCTGCGGGGTCATCTATATTCCCCGGACAGTAAAATAAACCTTGGGAAAAGTCTTGCCAAAGTTCACCTAGTTCTACATTAGCGTGAGCTTCTGCCATGCCTTTTTGCATTTGCTCGCGGAAGTATTCATGACTCCATTCCCGACGCGCTACGCCCACAATGGTGGTTTCAGCCGGAATACGTCTTTCTCTCCGCAGTTTGTACAGTGCTGGTACTAACTTACGCCAGGTTAGATCTCCAGAAGCACCAAAAATGACGATAATTTGTGGTTCGGGCATCCCTTGCTGTTGTAGACCAACGCGCAATGGATTTTCTAGCAAACTGACCATAGGATTTTAGATTTTAGATTTTAGATTTTAGATTTTGCAAGAGGTAAAGGCAAGTTCCTGAATTACCCAATCTCCTCTATAGGTGAGAATAGCTTGACTTGACCTTTTAAAGAGTTCATGAATGACACAGGAAGGACGCAGATACCATAGGATTTTGGATTTTGGATTTTGGATTTTGGATTTTGGATTTTGGATTTTGAAAGATCGCAGGTATAATATAAAGTCCAGAATTTAAGTTACAGCCGTTTTCAAGCAAAAGTGGTACAAAAATAATCTATCTGTGTGGGTTTTAAACTCTTGATTTCCGTCCCGGACTTCTATTGGTCAGGGCTTCATGGGTTGAGAAAACCCAACTCGCGGGAATGTTGGGTTTCACTTCTTTCTACCCAACCAATAATTTTCTTAATTTACAGCACTTTTACCTGGAGTGAAGTACACCTTATGCGGGCAAGATGCCCGCACCACAAGAGTTTTATCATTAATATCTGGACTTGGGAATAGGAATAAATCCTGTAACTTTAATGACCTGTTGGCATAAAAGACATCACTTTTTCTACATCCTCTTTACTACCAATGATTAAAGGTGTCCTTTGATGCAGTTTACTAGGAACTACATCTAAAATATCCATTTTTCCTGTGGTCGCTTTACCCCCAGCTTGTTCAATTAAAAACGCTAAGGGAGCAGTTTCATACAATAGACGTAATTTACCTTCTGGTTTTTGTAATGTTCCTGGGTACAGAAATACCCCACCCTGTAATAATATTCTGTGAATATCACTCACCATTGCCCCACTGTAACGGGAACTATATCCTTCTGTACGATGAACATAACGAATATATTCTCTAAAGGGTTCATCCCATTGCCAAAAGTTACCATCATTAACGCTATAGGTCGCAGCGTGACTTGGCATTTTGATATTCTCTTCACAGAGAATAAATTCACCTAAACTAGGATCAAGAATAAAGGAATGCACTCCCGTACCTATGGTATACACTAGCATAGTGCTAGGTCCATACAGAATATATCCCGCTGCTAATTGTCTACGTCCATTTGTAAGCAAATCCTTAGCTTCACCATCAATATCTGCTCCTTCCTGTTGACGAATCGCAAATATAGAACCTAAACTGAGATTATTATCTGTGTTCGATGAGCCGTCAATGGGGTCATAAAGCAGTGTATAACGACCAATGGGGCAATTTTCCGGGATATAATAGGGTTTTTCCATCTCCTCGGAAGCCAGACGACAAACTAAGCCGCTTTGCTTGAAAACAGAGATAAATACTTCATTCGCGTAAACATCCATCTTTTTTACAGATTCTCCCTGGACGTTAACCTCTCCAGTAAATCCTAGCACCCCTTCCATTAAACCAGCCCGACTCAAACGACGAGCCACTAATTTACCCGCTAAAGCGATGCGATTCATCATCGCACTTAAATCCTGGGCTTCCGGCCCAAAACTATGTAATTGTTGGAGAACGTGGCGGGATAATGTTGTACAATCACGATCTAGAGCTTTATCAGTGGACAAATCCAAAGATTCTGATACTTGAGTCATATTATTGCTGCTATGAGGTCGTGTTTACTTATGGCGATTTTTGATCGTTGCTTCTATTCTAGAAAGGGAATTTCATAACTTAAAACCGATTTTATATAAACTAAAGAATTACAATTTTGATCTTCAGATAAATAAAGAATCTGTGTGTCTTTAGACCGGAGAGTGTCAAAAACTTAACAGATTATAGCCATACAGAAGTCGGTACATACTGAAATCCTTCTTCTCTGTTCCCTGTTCCCTGTTCCCTGTTCCCTGTTCCCTAACTATTGAATTGTTTACTTACAGCAGTTTTCATGTATTTGAGCCACAATTATTAGACCTAACCCCCAGCCCCTTCCCTACCAGGGAAGGGGAGTAAATCAAAGCCATAAGAGGTCGGTTTGTGGTTTATTTACCTGAAAATAGCTGTAATTAGGTGAACGGAAAAAAACGACATAAGTAACGAAAAGTAAAGTTGCCCAAAACCTCTTCCCTGTTCCCTGTTCCCTGCCCTCACAGACAACTTTTTCAGCAAGCCTTAATTATTTAAGATGATGACAATTCCTGGGAAAAGCATAATAATTGTGTAGTGTTTAGCTGGTCACGGTAGAGGCATTTAAACTGATTAAAACCCGATTTTTGACAGATTTCTCGGATAGTTTGTTGAGTCTCAGGAAAATCACTGCTGAAAATATGCTCCGCGACCATTAAATACTCTTCTGGGGTCAGTAAAGACCAGTATTTTTGCACATTATCTAGGTAGCGGACAATGTAACTATCTCGGTGTTCTGTTTCTTGGCGAATAATGTCAATTAGTATAAAAACACCACCCGGAATCAGCAGATGTTTTAGCTGGTTAATAAAATCCTCCTTTTGCTCAAGCTCAAGATGGTGCAGCGCGAAAGAAATGAAAATTACATCAAATCTATTCTCTTTATCTGACACTAAAAAAGAAACTACTTCCGAGAAATCTCCCTGATTTAAAGTTATGTCACAATTAATCTTTTTAAGATTCTCTTTGGCAATTTCTAATGCAGCTATGGATAAGTCTACACCATGATAGGCAGCTATATCAGTATTTGATAATACCAAACTAGTGAAACTGGCATCACCACATCCTAAATCTAGCATTTTAAAGGGTTTTTGAAAGTTGCTAAGAAGAAATTTATGTAATATTCCATAAATTTCATTATGACCCATGTAATTATTATTCAGTACCTTTTGATAAATTTTCCACTGCTTGTTGAAAAACTCTTCTACTCGCAATGATTCATCCTCGCTATTTTTTAACTGTGTCATAATTTTTATTTTTTTTGGGAGGACGTTTTTTCACAAGTTTTAACATAACTATTGAAACAGAACGCCAGCAAATAAGCTACGAATATCTTATCCTAATAGGTAAGTTGGGGTGAAAAATTGTCGTTATAGCAAGAGGCAATAGTTTTAATTTTTAGGTCTTGACAAAATATTTTAAATATGTTATTATACAATCGATAAGGAAGAACTATTTTACATTTGTTTAGCTTGTGGATTGTAGTTAACCTACGCTACACTACACTGATCATAACACCTTCACTTTCATTTCCTAATCTATCCACAGCGCAGACAGCATAAGTACCAGGTGTAACTGTCGCCAAGGTAGTACCAGCGGATAAAATGCGTTTAATTGTCCAATTCTGACCACTTTGAACATACAGAGTCCAAGAACGCACAGACTGATTATCCCCTGGTTGCCAGTTTAGTTTACCATCAACATATTTAAGATCCTTGGGCGGTAGGGGTGTTTTGGAACTTTTCCATGACATACTAGGAACCAAGGCCGGTGTGGGATAATAGTTCTTAAAATCATCACTGATGCCTTGACGATTTTCCTTAATACCTGTCATACTAAAAAAGATATTACCCAAAGACAAGTTAGCCGCTAAATTCCGAGAAATCTGAATTTGCTTGGTAATCTCGCTGTTTTTCCAGGCTTTACCATCCAATTGTCCTAGATTGTTACCCGCATAAACATGACGCTGGCTGCTATTGATTTTAGTCCACCATTGTAATAACACTTCATAGCTTTGTTTCGTCTGGTCGGTACGCCAGTAAAGTTGGGGCGCAATATAATCTATCCAACCTTGCTGTAACCATTTTTTAGAATCAGCATAAAGGACATTATAGGCATCTAAACCAACAATTCCCGCAGGTTCTCCAGAACGATAAATACCAAAAGGACTAATACCAAATTTAACATCAGGTTTGGTGGCTTTAATTCCTTGAGAAAGTCGCAATACCATTTGATTAACGTTTTCTCGTCGCCAATCTTCTAAACTGAGTTTACCACCTTTAGCTTGATAAGCTGCGTAGGTTTGATGATCGGGAAAGGGTTTACCAGATATGGGATAGGGGTAAAAATAATCATCTAGATGAATAGCATCTACATCATAACGCCGGACAACATCAATAATTACATTGTAGGCTCTGTCTTGAACAATTTTTGCCCCTGGGTCCATCCATTGTTGAGTACCCCATTGATAAACAACTTCCGGGTTAGTAACCGCAATGTGGGGACGGACAGGGGAAACTTGACTATTGGCTCTAGCGCGGTAAGGGTTAAACCAAGCGTGTAATTCAAGATTGCGTTGATGACATTGAGCGATCGCAAATTCCAAAGGATCGTAAAATGGTGTGGGTGCTTTTCCCTGAGTTCCTGTAATCCAAGCACTCCAAGGTTCTAATTCAGAAGCATATAAAGCATCACCTTCTGGTCGTACCTGCAAAACTAAAGCATTAAAATTCAAAGATTGTAACTGTTTAATAATCGCTAATAACTCTGCTTTTTGCTCTTCAACAGTCAGTCCCGGTTTAGAAGGCCAGTCACTATTCCACACAGACGCTACCCAAGCACCTCGGAACTCACGCCGATGATTTACCTTGACAGTCTTAGTATTAGAGACTGGGGATGGAGATAAAGCCCCAGGAACAACAATATAATCAGAAGGAATTTTTTCCGCTTTTCCCAAATAGACTAACCCTTGATAAACTACCGCCGCTACATCCCCGCGAGTAGCCGCTGTTTTATAATTAAGGATTTTGACATTGGGATAATTTACTATCCAACCAACGCGAGTCGCTACAGCTATTTGATTAATTCCATAGTAAGGAATTAAAGATCCATCTTGATAAATTTCCGCCAGTTTACTCACCAGGTCAAGGTCAACTTGACCAGCAATTCCCAAGCCATTGACCATGGCTACTAAAACATCACCTTTAAAAATACTTTCATCTATACCGAAACGCTTCTTTGGATACCCCGTCAAAAATCCGCATTCATAGACTTTTTTAATCGCGTTTATCGCCCAATGGGTATCAGGAACATCAACAAAACCAACATATTCACGCTTGACTGTTGGTGAAAAAACAGCAGCGATAATAGCCGCAAACTCAGCGCGAGTCACAGGGTTATTGGGGCGGAAAGTTCCATCAGGATACCCTTTGAGAATCCCCCTTGCGGCTAAGGCCTCAATGAATCCTCTCGACCAATGACTTTGAATATCGGAGAACTTTATAGGAGTAGATACCATGATCAATTAGATAGTTACATCCTTTATTAGGATAACAGTATTTAAGCATTTAAGCCATAGCTGCTAATTTTTTAACCTAGTCAGATATATAAGTTTTTTAAATATCCCTTTGGCAAAAAAATCGCCTTTCTATGTTTA
>OMJF01000161.1 GCA_900299285.1 Anabaena sp. 54
ACAAGTCAAGCCAAAATATCTAATCTTAGTTTTGAAACTAATAATTTAGAGAAATCAGTTTTTATTCAAATTAATCAATATCGAGCAAAACGGGGACTAGAAAAATTAAATTTAAGCGAAAAGATTAGTCAGCAAGCGAGAATTCATAGTCAAAATATGGCTAGTGGTAAAGTTCCTTTTAGTCATCAAGGATTTGAACGGCGCGTTATGGCTATTCCTCTCAAATACAGCAGTGCGGCAGAAAATGTCGCTTACAATACGGGATATAGTAATCCTGCAAATGAGGCGGTTTCTGGCTGGTTAAAAAGTCCTGGACATCTCAAGAATCTTCAGGGGAAATATAATCTAACTGGGGGTGGTGTAGCCACCAATGAACAAGGCCAAGTCTATCTAACACAAATATTTTTAAACGCTAGAGTCCCAGGGCGCAATTAAGAATTAGTCGTTGGATAATGGTGGTATGAATTATATTTCGCGCCAAGTTATAAAGCAGCAAAGGCGCGAAGAAAAAGAGATTTTTTTAGCAACAATAAGAGGGTGTTTTAAAAGTTTTCGGCGATTAGAAATCGCTACTATACAAACAAAGTCCACCTGCGTGGACTAGCAGAAAATTAAGGTTTTCAACCCCACCTGCGTGGGTTTGGCTTGTGTAGGTGGGGTTAGAAACCGCCAATATATTTATAATTTTAGACTTTTCAAACAACCTCTAATAATCAAAAAAAATGCCCATTGTTGGATAAGGGGTATAAGTCAGCTTGTGAATTTTGTCTTTTTGATTGGAGTGTGAGAAATGGTATTATAATCTGGCACAATCAAGATAACAGGACTTACGCAAGTGTCACACCAAAAAATCTATTGTAGGGTGCTTTACTACTGCATAAATTATGTAAATAAACATATTCTTGATATCTGACGCACCCTACCAATGTGTCAGTTGCGTAAGTCCTAGATAATTTATAGTTGATAAATTCATGATATTACAGGATTTTCAAGTTGGTGACGGTGATTTAACTGATGCTGCCCTTTCTGAGTATTTAAAAGCTCCAGCGATCGCCGTTGATACGGAAACCATGGGACTTTTACCACAAAGAGATCGTTTATGTCTGGTACAAATTTGTAACCCAGAAGGACAAGTTACAGCTATTCGCATATCTAGAGGACAAACGGCCGCACCTAATTTAAAAACACTTATGGAAGCAACCCATATCATCAAAGTTTTTCACTTTGCTAGGTTTGATATGGCTACTTTAAGGCACAATTTAGACATTTTTGTTCAGCCCATTTTTTGTACTAAAATTGCTAGTAAATTAGCACGTACTTATACAAATCGTCATGGGTTAAAAGACGTGGTATTAGAACTAGAAAAAGTAGAATTGGATAAAAGCGCCCAGAGTTCTGATTGGGGTAATGCCAGTAATTTATCTCAAGTACAATTAAGTTACGCTGCTAATGATGTGCGTTACCTACTGAGTATACAGCAAAAACTTTCAGTTATCTTAAAACGGGAAGAGCGTTGGCAACTAGCCCAGGAATGTTTTCAAACTTTATCTACAATTGTCGCTTTAGATTTATTGCAATTCAAAGACTTATTTGAACATTAAACATCTATTGATTTCGCGCCTTAGCGAAGCGAAGTACGAAGTACTTTAGACGCAAAGGGGCAAAGACGCAAAGTTTCAAATTTTGAATTTCATAATTTCATACCTGACTTGAGCAAGGCCGGATAACTCAGTCTAGTATTAATTTGTAAGTTTGCGACTGTGCCTAAAATAGACATCTGCGGTAAAGATTGTGGAGATATTACATTTTTTGGCGTTGGTAAATGAAGGTATGATTTTTTCTCACGCAGAGGCGCAGAGGACGCAGAGAATAAGAGTTTCATTTTTTTGATTTTTCAATTTCATACCCCAATTCAGCAACGCCCATTTTTTTAAAAGTCTATTAGACATCTGGTGGTAATTAAATGTGTGTAGTCACCAAACCCTTGTAGGGACAATTCATGAATTGTCCCTACGATAATTTTCACCAGATGTCTATTAACCAAAGAATCAAATATTACATATATAAATATTGCTCAATTCCTCAGAACCTTGATAATCATCTTCTCGGCTGCTTTAATAGGTTGCGTATTTGGTGATCAGGTGTAACTAATTTAGCCAGGTTATTAAAAATAACAGAAAATAAATAGTCATACAAGATTGATATTAGGACTTACGCAAGTCTCACACCAAAAATCTGTTGTAGGGTGCGTCAGATATCAACAATCTGTTTATTTGCGGGATTTATGCAGTAGTAAAGCACCCTACCAATGTGCCAGTTGCGTAAATCTTGGACATATCTCTAATCTAGAATTTTGTAAATACTCCTTATGACACTATTTAAACAGTCATGCAACATTGAATTATCTCTAATCTAGAATTTTGTAAATACCCCTTATGACACTATTTAAACAGTCATTTAACAAGCAATTTGAACCTGACATTTTTTCTATTGTTTAGAGAAACAAAGTGCCAAGTTGGCGTACTAGTTACTGAAAAAATAGTATTCTACATATAATAGTGTCACAAGGAGTATTTACAAAAGTGTAGATAGCAAATGTCAGGAAATATTTCAATATTGTATGACTATTTAAATAGTGTCATAATTAAAGTGACTGTATTTCCTATTCATTATCAAACAATGAAATTAGGTATAAAATACTAGCAATTTACCTATATTTTCTACTAATAGAAAGGTAATGAGTTTAGTAATTTACCAATTTATACACTCAAACAATTCAGAATCTAATCTATTTAGATAAAAAATTGCCCATGATATAACAAAGATTACAATACTACTAATTACTGGATAGATATAGGGTTATTTGAATGTAAACCACTTGCAAATAAACCTCACAGAAAATTAATAAAATTCTCTGATAACCATAAATAATATTGATATTCAATCGAAAATTTGTCGCTATACTCGAACTTAGATATCAAGGTTATTTACCAAGAGAATTAAATTCTTTGCATATCATCTGTATATAACGGTGTGATATCCAATATCCCATGAATTTCTGGCTGTAATTTGGGATTTAGAGTATTAGAAGTCATGAGTTAAAAGACTTGTCAAATCAGGATAAAAGTTCCCAAATTTGATCATCAAAGTCTGATTAATTTCGACTAGAAAGATTCTCTATTCTCAGTTATTACAACTTCTTACATTTCAGTCCTACAAGATTAAATCAGGGTTAGTTATGAACTATTCAGCTTCTTATTCTCAGAAAGATTTTCATAGTGTTATCACTCCTGAACAATTCAATCATATCATCGAAGCTATTGCTGATGGTCGGTATTCTTGGGCTTGTGTGCTGATTTTACGTTATATTGGTTATAATCCAATCCATTATATTCCTCAACGTACTTACAGCAGATTAATTAAAGAAAACCGTCAAATTTCTGCATTGGGAACAGTTAGTAAACAAAAAACAAAAGCTGATATTCAAGCTTGTGTGAATAGTCCTAATTACAGAGATTTATCTCAACTTGTAACCGCAGGAGAAAGGTAGATTACATTATCAATGATTTCGGATACCTGTTGTTATATATCCCATGCTAATCTTGGTATGGGGTATTTTATGGTATGGCTGGGAATTGGTTTGAATATTAGTCAAATATTAGCCAATAGATAGATGAAAATTATAGGAATTTTTGTCAAGCTAGATGGGAAGCGGGGTTATCTCTTTAATTAAGATATAAGACAATGGCTGAAATATTACAGTGCAATGCCGATATTTATCAAATTGATATCAACTTGCTTCTAGAAGATATTACTCCAGAGGAAACAGAGGTTTTTTTAGGGGGTTATTGTTATATTGATTTATTCAAAAATAAGTTAAAAAAACAAAATATCGGTGGAGATGATAAATACAGCAAGCAGAAAATTAACAGTATAGATAATTCCCAAAAAACCTACTTTAATGGGGTATCTATACCCAGAAAAGGAAACACTGTAATTGTATACGAATAATATCAAAGATATAAATATGAAAAATAAAATTTTTGCCACTATAGACGGTAACGAAGCTGTTGCTAAGGTCGTTTATCAATTAAACGAGGTAATTGCTATTTATCCTATTACACCATCTTCCCCCATGGCTGAATGGTCTGATAGTTGGATGAATGAGGGAAAACCGAACATTTGGGGAAATGTTCCCTCAGTGGTGCAGTTACAGAGTGAGGGGGGGGTTGCTGGTACTGTACACGGTGCTTTACAGACGGGTTCACTGACAACCACATTTACAGCTTCCCAGGGATTGATGTTAATGCTACCAAATATGTATAAGATTGCGGGAGAGCTTACACCTACAGTATTTCATATTGCGGCGCGATCGCTGGCAGTACAAGCGCTCTCAATTTTTGGAGATCATAGTGATGTCATGGCCGCGAGAAGTACGGGTTTTGCTATGTTGTGCGCTGCTTCTGTACAAGAAGCCCATGATTTTGCTCTTATTTCTACACGCGCAAGTTTAGAATCACGGATACCTTATTTACATTTTTTTGATGGTTTTCGCACTTCTCACGAAGTAGATAAAATAGAAATATTAACAATTGAAGACTTACAAAAATTCATTCCCATAGAGTTAGTAATTGCTCATCGTTTACGAGCTTTAACACCTGATAAACCAGTATTACGAGGAACGACACAAAATCCTGATATTTATTTTCAAAGCAGGGAAACAGTAAATTCCTTTTATTTAGCTTGTTCAGATATTACTCAAAGGGTCATGGATGAATTTTTAGAAATGACGGGAAGAGAATATAAAATATTTGATTATTATGGACATTCAGCAGCAGAAAGAATCATTATTCTCATGGGTTCTGGTTGTGAAACTGTCCAGGAGACTGTAGATTATCTCAACCAACGCGGGGAAAAAGTTGCAGTAATCAAAGTGAGATTATATCGTCCTTTTGATGTCCAAAAATTTATTGATTCTCTACCCAAAACTACCCGCAGTATTGCAGTTTTAGATAGAACAAAAGAACCGGGTGCTATTGGTGAACCCTTATATTTAGATGTGGTGACAGCCTTAGCAGAAAACCAAATTAATCAAATTAAAGTTGTTGGTGGTAGATATGGTTTATCATCTAAAGAATTTACACCAGCCATGGTAAAAGCTGTATTTGATAATTTAGATATTGATATCCCCAAAAATCATTTTACCATAGGAATTAATGATGATATTACACATACTAGTTTAGGATATAATCCAGAATTTAATATTGAAAATGAACATATATTTAGGGCAATTTTCTATGGTTTAGGTGCAGATGGTACAGTCGGTGCAAATAAAAATTCAATTAAAATTATTGGAGAAGAAACTGATAATTATAGTCAAGGTTATTTTGTTTATGATTCTAAAAAGTCCGGTTCTGTAACAGTTTCTCATTTGCGCTTTGGACTGCAAAAAATTCGCTCTCATTATTTAATTAATCAAGCCAATTTTATCGCTTGTCATCAATGGGACTTTTTAGATAAATTTCCAATATTAAAAGAGATCATTCCCGGTGGTACTTTTTTATTAAATGTACCTGATCATCAAGATAAAATTTGGGATAAATTACCAGTTTCTATCCAGCAGGAGATCATTAATAAAAACCTCAACTTTTATGTAATAAATGCCTATAAAGTCGCCCGTGAAGCGGGAATAGGTGGACATATTAACATAGTTATGCAGGTTTGTTTCTTTGCTATTTTCGGTATTTTACCAAGAACAGAAGCTATTGCTAAAATTAAGGAATCTATCCATAAAACCTATGGTAAAAAAGGTGAAGAAATTGTCGAATTGAATCTCAAAGCAGTTGATAAAACCCTGGAAAATCTTCATCAAATTATAGCCAAAGAACCAAAAACAGAACTATCATCTATTCCCGAAAATATATCAGATTTTGTTCATGATGTATTAGGTAAAATCATAGCCCGTCAAGGAGATGATTTACCCGTGAGTGCATTACCAATAGATGGTACATATCCCACCGGAACATCTAAATGGGAAAAACGCAATATCGCCGCAGAAATTCCTGTTTGGGATAGTGACGTTTGTATTCAATGTGGTAAATGTGTAATGGTGTGTCCTCCTAGTGTAATTCGTGCTAAAGTATATGCAGCAGAAGTATTAGAAAATGCACCAAAAACTTTTAAAAGTGCAAATGCGAAAGAACATAATTGGCATAATTTAAAATTTACCATTCAAGTAGCAGCAGAAGATTGTACAGGTTGCGGTATTTGTGTTGATATTTGTCCTGCAAAAAATAAAGCCGAACCTCGCAGAAAAGCCATTAATATGGAAACACAAAGACCATTGCGAGAACAAGAGCGAGAAAACTGGGATTTCTTCTTAAATATTCCTAACCCAGATCGAAAAAATTTGCAACTGCATCATATTAATCAACAACAAATGCAAGAACCTTTATTTGAGTTTTCTGGCGCTTGTGCGGGATGTGGAGAAACACCCTATATTAAATTAGTAACACAATTATTTGGCGATCGCATGATTGTAGCCAATGCCACCGGTTGTTCATCTATCTATGGTGGTAATTTACCCACCACTCCTTGGACAAAAAACGCCGCAGGTAGAGGTCCAGCATGGTCTAATAGTTTATTTGAAGATAACGCCGAATTTGGGTTAGGTTTCCGCATTTCTATAGATAAACAAGCGGAATTTGCAGCCTATTTACTGCAACAATTTGCACCAGAAATAGGTGAAAGTTTAGTAGCAGATATCCTCAATGCTGAACAAAAAGATGAAGCAGATATTTATGAACAACGAGAACGAATTTCTATTCTCAAACAAAAATTAGATCAATTTCTGGAATCTATAACCGAAAGCAATCTCAAATCCCAAATCCAAAATTTAAAATCCTTGGCTGATTATTTAGTCAAAAAAAGTGTTTGGATCATTGGTGGTGACGGTTGGGCTTATGATATTGGTTATGGTGGTTTAGATCATGTAATTGCTAGTGGCCGCAACGTTAATATTTTGGTATTAGACACAGAAGTTTATTCTAATACTGGAGGTCAAATGTCTAAATCTACCCCTAAAGGTGCAGTTACAAAATTTGCAGCAGGTGGTAAAAGAACAACTAAGAAAGACTTGGGTTTAATAGCTATGACCTATGGTAATGTTTATGTTGCTAGTGTAGCAATGGGTGCAAAAGATGAACAAACTTTAAAAACTTTTTTAGAAGCTGAAGCTTATAATGGTCCATCCTTAATTATTGCCTATAGTCATTGTATTGCTCACGGAATTAATATGAGTACAGCAATGCAAAATCAAAAAGCTGCTGTGGACTCTGGACGCTGGTTATTATATCGTTATCACCCCGACCGCATTAAACAAGGAAAAAACCCCTTACAACTCGATTCTCGCACCCCTAGAATACCAATAGAAAATTCCATGTATATGGAAAATCGTTTTCAAATGTTGACCAAAATTAATCCAGAAACAGCAAAAGAACTTTTAAAATCAGCACAAGTTGATGTTAACAATCGGTGGCAAATGTATCAATATTTAGCCGCAGGAAAATTACAGGAAACGTAAATCAGAACTCAGGAAAAGGAAGAGTTTATATCGTAGGTTGGGTTGAGGAACGTTCACGAAGTGTGGTGAAGCCATAACCCAACTTAATCAAAGATTTTATTAGATAGTGCTATCACTCAACCTAAATTCATCACTTTTTAGCAAATTATTAAACTTATGAATTTAACTACCACATATTTAGGCTTAGAATTAAAATCTCCTTTAGTTCCTTCCGCTTCTCCACTTTCACAGGAAATTGATCATATTAAAATAATGGAAGATACTGGCGCTGGCGCTGTAGTTATGCACTCCTTATTTGAAGAACAATTAACTTTAGAAAAATCCCAACTTCATCATCATCTCAGTTATGGTACAGAAAGTTTTCCTGAAGCTTTAACTTACTTCCCTGATATAACTAATTTTCGGGTCGGACCTGAAGAATATTTAGATCATATTCAGAAAGCTAAGGAAACAGTAAATATTCCCATTATTGGCAGTCTTAATGGTTGTTCTGTCGGTGGCTGGACTAAATATGGTAAACTCATGGAAGAAGCGGGGGTATCAGCACTAGAATTAAATATTTATTATGTTCCTACAGACCCAGATTTAATAAGTGCAGAAATTGAACAGAATTATATTGATATTCTCACATCTGTGAAAGCCGCAGTCACCATTCCTGTAGCTGTTAAAATCAGTCCCTATTTTACTAATATGGTAAATATGGCCAAACGTTTAGATCATGCCGGTGCTGATGGTTTAGTATTATTTAATCGCTTTTATCAACCAGATATTAATTTAGAAATTCTAGAAGTTGAACCTAATGTATTATTAAGTACCCCCCAAGCCATGCGTTTACCTCTGCGCTGGATAGCCATTCTCTATGGTCATATTCACGGTAGTCTTGCTGCTACTAGCGGTATTCATAATGCCCAAGATATAATTAAAATGCTGATGGTGGGCGCAAATATTACTATGCTTTGTTCTGTATTATTACAGCGGGGAATTACTTATATACAGTGTTTAGAAAAAGACCTATGTGAATGGATGGAAATACACGAATATGAATCTGTACAACAAATACAAGGTACTATGAGCCAGTTAAATTGTCCTCATCCTAGCGCTTTTGAACGCGCTCAATATATGAAGGCTTTACAAACCTATAATCCAGATTCGGGTAGAGTTTATACAAAAAGTTAGGTAATAGGTAATAGGTAATAGGTAATAACTGACAAATAACAAATAATGAAAAAATGAAAAGACGTATTGGTATTCTTACTAGTGGTGGTGACTGTCCTGGATTAAATTGTGTAATTCGCGCTGTTGTCAGTCATGCAATACAGACTTATGATTGGGAAGTGGTGGGTATTCCCTACGCGACTCAAGGACTGCTAGAACGGAAAACTGTCCCTTTAAGTATCCACAGTTGGAATTTGCACGGTATTGACCCACTACTCAACATGGGGGGAACAATTTTAGGTACTATTAATCGAGGGGATACCTTAGCCCATGCTGATGAAATATTATCAGGTTATGAAGCGATCGCAATAGATGCTTTAATTGCTATTGGTGGAGATGGTAGTTTAAATATTATTCACCAATTAGCAGTTTTAGGTAATTGGCATTTAGTCGCTATTCCTAAAACTATTGACAATGATGTTGCTTTTACAGAACGTTCCATTGGCTTTGATACCGCAGTTAATACCATTGTTGACGCTATTAATCGGCTTACATTCACTGCTGCTAGTCATGACCGAGTAATGATTATCGAAGTTATGGGACGCACAGCCGGACATTTAGCATTATACTCAGGAATTGCCGGCGGTGCTGATGTGATTTTAATTCCCGAAGTTCCCTATAGTATTCAGGGTATATGCAATCATTTAGGCGAATTACGCCATGGCTGGCAGCGGCAATTTGCTATTATTGTCGTATCTGAAGGTATATCTGTTTCTGCGGAAGATACAGATAGTGCCTCTAGTTGTATGATTAATAAATGTGGTAAAGGTCAATATATTGCCGAAAAAATCGCTAATTGTAGTAATCATTTAATTGATACTAGGGTTTCCGTCTTAGGACATATTCAGCGCGGTGGTATTCCCTCAGCTTTAGACAGACTCACAGCTACTATGTTCGGTAAAGTTGCGGTTGATTTAATTGCTCAAGAACAGTACGATAGAATGTTAGCTTGGCAAAATGGAAAAGTTGTAACTTTCCCCATTGAAGATGTTATCAATCATAATCCCTCCCTTGTTGATCCTCACGGTGATTTAATCCAAACCGCTCAATGTTTAGGCATTTATATTGGTGAAGATATATTGGTGAAGAAGTCTAAGTAGTGTAATTTAATCTCTCAATAACAATATCAACTTCAGCGGGCAAGATGCCCACACCACAAGATTTTTATCGAAAATGCTATTTTCCTGCTTCCGCAAGTGCTTCTAAATGAAAAGCCACATTTTTAAGCGCCATTTGAATTTCGTTACTGTAACCAATACTTCTCCACCTTGGGGTTGTGGCATTGTCCAGCGCGGTTGTATCAAGGTATTGTGCAAAAACTATCAGTTTTTCGGTGTCTGTTGCTGCTGTTGCCAAATTTTCTAAAAATTCTTGAGGTGTCATAGATTTGCCAGAAAAGAGTAAAAGTCTCAGAATTCAGTCAATTGTATCAGCATAAGTTCTGTAATCTCAAAAATCTGTCCAAAATATTCAAATATTCATTCAAATATTCATTCAATCACGACTTTAGTCCTGTATTCAACAACGTAGTCACGACTTTAGTCCTGTATTCAACAACGTAGTTAGGACACTATTCAAGACACCATAGTAACACTCATCAGAGCTAAAGCCCTGATTACAGACAGAGGACAAAATTTAATTTTTTTAGTAATTCTTGATTGCTATAGGGTTTTAATAAAATTGCTGCAACTTGCGCTTCATTATCTGCTTCTATATTGCGTCCACTACAAGCAATTATTTTGACTTGGGGGTTGATTTCTTTTAATTTGCAAATGGCCGCATTTCCATCCATTTCTGGCATCATTATATCCATTAATACTAGTTTGATTTCCTCCTGATTTTCGGTATAAATATCAATAGCTTCTTGTCCATTTTTAGCGGTGATAATTTGATAATTGTAGTTTTCTAAAATTGTTTTTGTAACTTCAATAATTTGGGCTTCATCATCTACTAATAAAATCAATTCTCCCCGTCCTTGATACATTTTATTATCATCGGATTTTAAAAGTGAAATCTCCTGGTTTAATGATGGTAAAAATACCTGAAATTTGCTACCTTTTCCAACTTTGCTATCAACATTAATAAAGCCCTTGTGACTTTTAATAATTCCTTGCACTGTTGATAGTCCTAATCCTGTTCCTTTACCAAAGTCTTTAGTAGTAAAAAATGGCTCAAATATTCTTTCTACTATTTCCGGTGACATTCCTGTACCTGTATCTCTAACAGTAATAACAATATAATTCCCGACTTTAGCATGACAATTTATGTGCCGGATATCCTCATCAATATATAAATTTTCCGCAGAAATAGATAGATATCCACCATTGGGCATAGCATCAGCAGCATTAACGACTAAGTTCATTACCACTTGATGCAGTTGGGTTTTATCGCCATAAACTGGAGCTAGTTTCGGAGAAAGATGGGTAGAAAATTTGATAGATTTGGAAAGGGTTTGTTTGGCAAACTGTATAGTATCCTTAATCAAATCATTGACTTGTAAAATCGTATATTTACCTTCAAATCCTCTAGCAAAGGATAATAGTTGTTTCACCAAAGCTGCTCCTTGTTTAGCATTATTCTCAATGATTGTCAGCATTTGTAAAACACGATTATTGTCTTGAGAAAATCTGACTTTAAGTAATTGAGCAGATCCTAAAATCGGAGTTAAGATATTATTGATATCGTGAGCAATACCACCCGCTAGAATACCTATACTTTCCAATCTCTGAGCGCGGAAATACTGCTGTTGTAGTCGTTTCTTTTCTGTAATATCAGTATCTACTGTCAGAATAGATTTGGGTTTGCTATTAGCATCTAACATTAATGTCCAGCGACTTTGAACAATAATTTCCTCCCCTAATTTTGTTTTTTTGTATAATTCACCCTCCCAATTGCCAGAGTTCAATACAGTTTTAAAGGCTGCTATCTCTTGTTCATTATCATGGGAGTTATAGAAAATATCCTTGGTATTTTTAGCTAAAACTTCCTGACTTTGCCAAGCATACATCCTTTCTGCCCCCTGATTCCAAAAGATGATTTGAGACTTTAGATCTCGCACTAAAATTGCATCAGTAGCAATATCTAAAAGGGCAGCTTGTTCAAATATTTTCCGTTCTGTTTCCTTGCGGTCGGTAATATCTCTAGTTGTGCCAATCATTCGTAACGGCTGACCATTTTCATCATAGTAGAGTTTAGCCCTAGTATTCAACCACCTGAGACTACTATCACTAGATATCACCCGATATTCACAGGACAAATCAACTCTTTTTTCAAAAGTATCGTGGACACAATGATGAAAATACTCACGATCTTCACTGGAAATTAAATTGAGAAATTCTTCATCTATAGGAGACAAGGCATGACCAGATAGACCACACATTAAACTCATATTTGGAGACCAAAAAACCTCATTCTTTTGGATATGCCAATCCCATATTGCTGTATTCCCGGCTGCCATTGCTAAACTAAGTCGTTCTTCACTTTCTTTTAATGACTGTTGAATATTTTCCCGTTCAATAATTTCCTGTTGTAACTGCTTATTAGCAATTATTAACTCTGCCGTGCGTTCCGCTACTTTGATTTCTAAAAGATCACTATTTTGGCGTAGGGCAGCTTCTAATTTTTCCCTTTCATGAAGTGCAGTGTGCTGTTCACTAACATCAGATATTGACCAGAGAAAACGAGTGCTTTTGCTTAAATTATCATACACAGGATTAACTCTGACTTTGCCAGGAAAGGGTGAACCTTGACGAGGCTGTAAAAACATTTCCCATTCCTGTAAATTCTGCAATTTCCTTAACCTGGATACAAAATCAAAACGGTATTTCTCAGCAACATACACCACTAATGGCTTACCAATAAGTCCCTTTTGAGGGACAGATAATAAGAATGATGCAGCCTGATTAGCTTCTTGAATGATGCCTAAATTATCAGTGACGAAATAACCATCTGGAGCAAATTCAAATAAATTTTGATAACGCAGTCTTTCTGCTTCAGTAATTTCCCTAGAAAATATCAATTGTTCATTTTGTTGACGCAGTTCTTCTTCCGCAATTTGCAATTCTTCTAAGGTTTCTTGAAGTTCTTCATTAATTTTTGAATGATAATCAATTTGTGTTTTTCCCCATTCTTGCAAAGAATTACAAATTTGCCCCTGGATTACTTCTAGTTCTTGATTAGCTGGTTTGTGTTCTGTCTTTGATTCTGCAAAATTTTCCCGCAATGCTTCCATTATACCAACTATTTTTTCTATATTTAAGGTTTGTAATAAGTTTTTCTTTGTGATGATACCTGTTAATTTCCCTGCATTATCTACTATTGGTAAATGCTCAATAGCATACTGCTCTAAAAGTGCAAATACTGTTAAAATATGCTCGGATTCTGATGCTTTCAAAGTAATGAGTGGCTGAGTCATCACTTCAGATATTTTTACCCCTAATAGGTTGATATTTAAGGCAATTATTCGCCATACATCTTTAATGGTAAATATTCCTTGCAACTCGTCTTGATTTACTACTAAAACATAGTCGTTGGCTGTTTTCAGTGGGTTATTAAATTGAGAATTTTGTGTTTGATTTATTAAGTTAATCGCCTCCATAACACAACTATCAGCACTAATAGTTAAAGGAGAATAATCAATGATTTGACTTAACTTAGGTAAGTTAATAAGTTGCTGGTTGAAACCGTTATTTAATGATTCCATTGGTTTGATATCATGGGTAGATGATGTTGTAACTAATTTCATACCTGTAAAGGTCTAATAATTGATAGCTAATAAATTTGATAGGAATACTTTAATTTTGGAAAATTAAAAGATTTATTTCTATCAAATATCAAAATATTAGGTAAAATCTCGCAGAAGTTGATACTATAGATACAATGGATATATAACTGGATTATAAACTTCCTGGTAAGATTATATCTTAAAAAATTGATATATAAAGTTTTAATTTTGTAAATATTTTCAATGGTGAGTATTCACAATTACTATATATAGTTTTGTGAAGACATCAGCAGAAAGGAAGATTTATAACGTCACCATTGTTGTCAGTTGTCCTTTGTCCTTTGTCCGTTGGTTTTCAATTACCAATTACCAATTACCCATTACTCATTACCCATTGCCCATTACCCTTTTTCTGCTTTGGCAATTTCTAACATGGTTTTAATTACAGAATCAGGATTTAGACTAATAGAATCTATACCTTGTGCAACGAGGAAACGAGCAAATTCTGGATAATCGCTGGGTGCTTGTCCACAAATACCAATTTTGCGCCCATTTTGTTTAACAGTAGTTATCGCTTTTGCTATTATTCGTTTTACAGCTTCATTGCGTTCATCAAATAAATGGGCTACCAATTCAGAATCTCGATCTAATCCTAATGTTAATTGGGTTAAATCATTAGAACCAATGGAGAAACCATCAAATACTTGGCTAAATTCATCAGCTAATAAAACGTTACTGGGTAATTCGCACATGACGTAAACTTCTAAGCCATTTTCACCTTTAACTAAGCCATTTTTGGACATTTCTGCTAATACCTGTTTTCCTTCTTCGGGAGTACGACAAAAGGGAACCATCAAAATCATATTGCTTAAACCCATTTCATTTCTTACTCGTTTCATGGCTTGACATTCTAAGGCAAAACCTTCACGATAACGAGGATCATAATAACGAGAAGCACCACGCCAACCAATCATCGGATTTTCTTCTTTGGGTTCAAATTGTCTACCTCCTAAAAGATTGGCATATTCATTACTTTTGAAATCAGACAATCTCACAATTACAGGTTTAGGATAAAATGCTGCGGCAATTGTGCCGATACCTTGGGCTAATTTAGTAATAAAAAATTCGGCTTTGTTTTCATATTGTGCCGTTAGTTCGCTAATTTTATATTTGGCAAGTTCGTCTTCTAATTTGTCAAAATGTAATAATGCTAAAGGGTGGGCTTTAATGTGGTTAGCAATAATAAATTCCATTCTCGCTAAACCAACACCATCATTAGGAATTGCTGTCAAACCCAAAGCCTCTTCAGGATTACCTACATTCATCATAATTTTAGTGCGGGTGCGGGGTAAATTATCTAATGGTAATTCTTGAATTCCAAACTTTAATAAACCTGCATAAACTTGACCTGTTTCCCCTTCTGCACAACTAACAGTAACCTCTTGTCCAGTTTCTAAAACTGTAGTTCCATTTCCACAACCAACGATAGCAGGAATGCCCATTTCTCTAGCAATAATTGCTGCATGACAGTTACAAACAACTACAGGAGTATATTTATCCGTGAAAACTAGATAATTATGATGATTCGCAACAGTAATATTATAAACTTCAGCGTCTACTTCATCTACAACTTTAACAACTCGTTGCATCCGAATATCACCTTGCAGAAGTTGTTCAAATTGACCTATTTCACGGAGTTGTTTATCAGAAATTAGGAGATTTTTATCTTTTCTAAGTTTGATTTCTCCTGTTACATTGTCATCAAATAGTTGATTAGTAGCAAAGAAACGGGTTTGAATAGTTCTTGGAGTAACTTCTCCCTTGACTCGTTGGGTATATTCTAAAATTTGCTCTAATTTTTCTACAATTTGGACATTGTAGATATGACGATTTCTGGTAACTTGAGGAACAGTATTAATTTTTAAACAAGCAATAATGACAGCTTGTAGTAAGTTTTCTTCAGAGATATAGATGTTAATGCGATTATTAGCATAGCAACCATCACCATCAATTACACCCCCTAAAAAGTGATAAGAAACTTCTGAAGTGTTTTCTAGGAGAATTTGGGTAATCTGTTGTTCCTTTTGTTTTAAGTCGTAAGCTATAGCTTTAGAATAAACACGATAAGCTGTAGCTTGTCCTTTTACCTGTTTTCCTCGGATGTAACCTGAAGATACTGGTTTCTCACAAGGAGTAAAAGATTTACCATAAACAGCATTCATTTTGTCATTCATGGTAACTATGAATGCTTGTTTTTCTGGTAAACATTTTTGAATAAACTGGACTTCCCCAGGAGTTCGACTAGTGTAAATTGAACCGTCTGTAATGATTCCCCCAATCAGATAAGCTAAATCAGCTTCTTGATTTTTGTTGTCACCCAATGTGGGAATATTCTGAGATACAAGCACCATTTCCTGAGTATCTAACATTTCTTGAATCTCAGTTTTGGTATATTCACCATTCCTAAGGTTGACCATTTTATGATCAGGAGTTAATCGCAGGATATTATCTGTGACTTTCCCAGTTTGAGATACACTTACACCAATTGTTTTAGATGTCCGTTTCATGGCATCTTCAATGGGTTTCCATTCCATTTGATGGGTTTTGGTGTTGAGGGCTAAAGTTGATAATCCTTGATATCCTTGTTCATAAATCTGCTGAATGGTCATAAAACCTTGATTGGTGAGAATTTTTGTCTCTCCATCAAAACAAGTCCGTCCCCCAGAGTTAGTGACAATAGCACTGGCTTTTTTCATAATTGGTTCCCAGTCTGGGTCTGTGCGATTGGTAACTAGCACTTCTCCGGCTTGGAAAAGGTTAATTTGATGGACATCAAGTATGATTCTAGCTTTACCTTGACCGATCATTTCGCCCACACTACGACCTGTTAATAAAACTTGACTTTTTTCTTGAAGTTGATAGGTTTTGAGAACGGTTTTTGATTTTTGAGATTGAACTGTTTCTGGTCTAGCTTGGACGATAAATAATTCACCAGTTCCCCCATCTTTTGCCCATTCAATATCCATTGGTGTGGTTATTCCCCGAATTTGGGAATAATGATCTTCAATGATACAAGCCCAGTCTGCTAATTGTAATATTTCTTGATCATTGAGGGCAAATTGATGACGTTCAATTTCAGGAACACGAACATTTTTAGTTAATTTTGAGCCGCCTATATCATAAATCATTTTAATTTCTTTTGTTCCCAAACGCTTTTGGAGAATGGGTTTATATCCTTGTTTTAAAGTGGGTTTAAATACTAAATATTCATCGGGATTAACAGCACCTTGAACAATAGTTTCTCCCAAACCATAAGCAGCAGTAATTAAAGCTGCATCTTTAAAACCTGTTTCCGTATCAATAGAGAACATGACTCCAGAAGATGCTAAATCAGAACGTACCATTTTTTGGACACCGACAGATAAAGCCACTTCAAAATGATCAAAACCTTTAATTTGTCGGTAGGAAATCGCCCTATCTGTAAAAATAGAAGCAAAACATTTATGACAAGATTCTAATACTCCTTGCAGTCCATGAACATTCAGGTAAGTTTCTTGTTGTCCCGCAAAACTGGCATCTGGTAAGTCTTCGGCTGTGGCACTAGAACGCACAGCTACATCAGTATTAATACCATATTCTGTACATAAACTTTGATAGGAATTAGCGATCGCTTCTTGTAATTCTAGGGGAAATGGAGTTTCTAACATCAGTGATCTGGCTTTTTTTCCACATTCTTGCAGATTATCCATATCTTCCACATCTAAATCTGCAAAAATCTTCCTTAATTTCACCTCTAAACCAGCCGCAGTCATAAAATATCTATAAGCGCCCGCAGTAGTCGCAAAACCATGGGGAACTTTCACCCCTTTGGAACTTAATTGTTGAATCATTTCCCCTAAAGAGGCGTTTTTACCTCCTACTAAAGAAATATCTGCAATTCCCACAGCATTAAAGGGTAATACTAAAGCTTCTGGGATAATTTGGCTATTTTCTTGATTGCGTTTAATTTCCAGCATTTTCTGAAATTCCTTAAATAGCTAATATTATTTAATTGAGAACCGAATTTAAATGTATATCTTTGAGGATGTTGCTGATATATTTGCATTCTAGACTATAATTCGACTTGAGAACAATATGGCGAAATAATACGTAATATATATATAGGTTTGGCTGCATAAAATTTATTTTTACAAAGCAGTCTAAGTATAAATTCATCCTAATATGTGATATCTGTGGCTTTGGGTGAGATAAATTCATACATAAATTCATACTTTTATTGAATTTATTTATCACCAAATCTCACTTAGATCTAACACAAATCCGGGCAAAATATTCTCACCAGTTAATGTTTGCGGATTATCTAATTCTTCAACTGCACAATTAGGACGATAAATAAATACTTTACGTTGTTTTCTATCAATTAACCAAGCTAA
>OMJF01000162.1 GCA_900299285.1 Anabaena sp. 54
ATTAATTGAATGGAAACAGGATTGTTATAAAAAAGTTTTTAATCATAAAAAATATTGAATTAATTTTTGTAGGTTAAACCAATTCTGTATGAAGATGTACACAAAAATACCCCCCTGTAGTCCCCCCTTGTAAGGGGGGACGGCAACGCCGGGGGGTAATAAATATATGCAGTTTCAGATAAAATTGGTATTAGGCATTTTGCCTGCTTGCAAGGGGGGACGGCAACGCCGGGGGGTAATAAATATATATTATACAAGTAATTACTGTGGAGGTTTAGCACTCCTAAACCCCTACCTAATAAAATCTGAGTATCAACAAAGCGGCATAAAAATACACAATTCGCAATTAATGTCAAAAAATAAAAAATATTCTTGATGAAACTAAACAAATACCTCAAAGCCTTATACAGAAAAGATTTCAGGCTGATTTATAGTGAAAATTAAATATTGTCAATCAATAGACAAATACTAAATCTCGCCATTACAATACAAATATCAGCTACACAGGGAATCTACTAATGACAGCAGAATATTGGCGGGCTAAGATTTGGGGGTTGCTACATGACCCTATATTAAAGGCATTACATAACAATAGCGGACGGGGTAAAAATAGCTTCTATGAACAATTAGAAGTTATGAAACCTTGGGTTGAAGCCAAGAAAACTCCAGATCAATCAGGTGGTAAAGTATTAGAAAATATCCTCTTAGCGGACTATATCGCTTCAGCCAGTGATAGGTCAGCTATAGGTAGTGTTACAGCTAGTATAAATTATGCCCCAAGTAAAAATCGTGAAAAGGGGTTAGAGATTACACATTTATTATCAGGTGCAAGACAGGAATGGAAAATTAATTTACATGATGAACTTATTAAAGGTAAACGTAAAGATTATTTAGTACAGAAAGAACAGAAGGAACTACTCGCAAAAGTACCTAAAGAATTACAAGATCCAAGTATTAAAGATGATATTAAGAAAATTAAGCAACTTTATTGGTGGTTATGGCGTTGTTTACCTCAAGCAACTTGTGATTTATTTAATCAAGATAATTCATTAATGTTAATGCCGGCAGAAACCAGGATTCCTGATGCTTCTATTTGGAGTCATGCCAGTATGACATCAGCATTAGCCGGTGCATTAGCAGGATATGATTTAACAGCAGCCCAAATACAACGTTGGCAGGGAAATGATGAATTATCTCATCCTTATTTAGCTGTATTTAGTTTTAGTCCTGTACAGGAATTAATTAAATCTAGTCGCAAAATGCGGGATTTTTGGGCAGGTTCTTGGTTATTACATTATCTATCAGCTAAAGTTTGTTGGAAACTTGCTAATCAATATGGACCAGATACATTACTTTATCCTAGTTTATATCAACAACCATTAATAGATCATTGGTTATTGCAAGAAATTCAAAAGTTGCAAAAACAGGAAAAAATTGAGGTTGATTTTTCCGAATGGGTAAAACAACCATCACCAGAATCATTATTAACCGCAGGTTTTCCCAATGTTATATCATTAATTTTACCTAAAGACAAAGTACAAGCTGCTATGCAGACAGCCCAACAAACGCTGTTAGAAGAATGGTTAAAGATTGGGGATTTAGTATTAAATGAATTGCAAAATGAACGTCATTGGATGAGACAATTAAAACCAGATCATAATAGTTGGCAAGGTTGGTTAAAATCCCAATGGCAAGTTTACTGGACAGCATTACCAATCGGTAAACAAGGGATACAACTTAAAAGTTCTGCAATTGATGAACAAAAAGATACAGAATTTCAAGATTGGTTGGATATCCAAAATGGGACATATAATTTAAGAAGCAAAAAAAATCAACTTTTTAAAGATAAAGAATTAGAATTATTAAGAGAAGCGCATAAACGACGTTGGAAAAAATATCAAAGAGGCTTTAGTGCTAACATAGGTTCATGGTGGGGTTATATTTTCGATGCTACCCGCGCTAGTTTAGCATCTGTTAAAAACGCTAGAAATTGGGAACTCCCCACAGCTTTTGGACCGCGTTCGACAATTTCTGGTATTGGTCCAGTTGTCAGTCCTGGTAAAGATGGAAAAGACTGGATGACAGAAGGTGATACTAAGAAATCATGGGAAAAACATGATGCAGGTTTTTTTGATGGAACAGAACAGCTAAACGCTACGGAAGTAGTAAAACGGGGTTTACACAAAATCCTGCCAAAATTATTAGGAATAACAGAAGAAAACATTACATATCCAGATTTAACTTCTGGAGTTGCAGGATATTTGAAAGTTAATCAAAGTAATCCTGAACATAAACGTAATTTTGAAAAAGCTTGTCAAGCAATATTTGATAAATACCCTGATCTTAAGAACACACTCGAAGAAATAAGAGATAAATGGGGTATTCCTTGGATAGATAAAAAACAGAATCCTAAAAAATACCATCCCCGCTTACTTAATGCCGGCTGGATTTTAGAAGATTTACCTAATAGTCAGGAGTTAAAAGCAGAATATACCAAAGAGATTAATCAAATTCTCAGTGAACATTATCCCCAAAATAACCCATCAGATTGGTATGTGTTAGCTGCGGGTGATGGTGATAGTATGAGTGAGTGGTTAAAGGGTACAAAACTCAAAAATTATGGTGATTATATTCCCTCAACATTATCAGTGAAGTTAGAAAATTTTCCAGAGTTTTTAGCCATCCAAAAACGCATGGGACCTAGTACCCACAGTGCATTAAGTAGGGCATTATTAGATTTTTCTAATCAATTAGTTCCCTATTTGACACAAAACCGTTATGCAGGTAGATTAATTTATGGTGGTGGTGATGACGTTTTAGCCTATACTAATCTCTGGGAATGGGATAATTGGTTATGGGATATCCGTCAATGTTTTAAAGGTGCAAAAGACCCTCATGGAGAGTTTAGTAACAGTGGGGATTATTGGAAATATTTAAAAGATAATCCTGTACAAGTTGGTTTAGTTGAGCGTCCATTATTTACCATGGGAAGTGAGGCTACAATTAGTTTTGGTATCGTAATTGCCCATCATTCTGTACCCTTAGCAATAGCTTTAGAAAGCCTCTGGGAAGCGGAAGAAAAAGCCAAAGATCATGTTTATTTTAAAGATGGTGAGGAGAAGAAAAAAGACGCTGTACAAGTGCGGGTAATTTACGGAAATGGAAATACCTTAAAATCTACTGCTAAATTTGATGTTTTTCATGAATGGCAGCAATTAATTACAAATGATTTAGAAAGTGCGATATTTGAACAAGCTGCGAGTTTGTGGAGTCAACACCCTGCACCGAGTTTAGAAGCTATTGTACCTTGGACTAGATTGTTTTGCGATCGCCGTGATCAATTCCAAAATGATCAAGATGCGAAAACAAAGTTTCAAGAAAAGTTAGCGGAGTTTTTAACAGCGTTGTTTATTACTACCGAAACCAAACAACTAGATAATGAAATTCAAAATTGGCTTAAACTTGCGGCATTTGTGAAACGTAAACGTGATATAAAAGTAGGAGGTGAGAATTAATGAATTGGTACAAACTCACACCATTAGATATTTTAATGTTAAGAGATGCTAAACCATTTTCACCACAGGAAAGGGCATGGGCAGGTAGTATATTTCCTCCTAATGGTCATACTATAGCTGGTGCATTACGGGGTTTATTAGGAAAAGAAACATTTAAAATTGTCGGACCATTCCTTTGTTATCAAAACACAGAAAATACCCTATATCTTCCCCGTCCTTTAGGTTTTGTCAAATCTACCCCTCTTGTACCTTTAGAGTGGGAAAAAAAATCTCATATCAATAACGCTTTATGGGATAAAACCCAACCTTGTCCATTAGTTAAACCTCATAATACTAGAGATGAAGATGAAGATGATGATTTTGTTAAATGCAATGGAGTAGAAACAAAATTCAGACAATATTTACCTTATTGTGTTGTTAAGAAATATTTAGAAACTGGGAAAATAGATAAAAATGATTGGAAGATAATTAAAGATAGTCATGAAGATAAACCTTGGCAAGAAGAAACCCGTTCTCATAATAGCATTGAACCGGGAACAAAACAAGTTAAAGATGCCGATGGTTACTTTGTAGAAAAGGCCATTCGTTTACATCAAAATTGGAGTTTTGCCATAGGCATTAATTACGAAATTACAACACCTGCAACAATCAGATTAGGAGGAGAAGGACATAGAGTAATGGTAGAATCTTGTCCAGAGTTAGGCGAACAATGGCAAGAATTAAAAACTATTTCAGATAGTAATTTTCAAGCTAATACTAAACAAGCTGATACTAAAGATGATACCAAATCAATAGCTTATTTAGTTACTCCTGGAGTTTTTGAAAGACCACATAAATATAATCCTGAACAAAAAGCAAGTTTATGTCGTCCTTATCCTTGGGAATGGAAAATCAAAGATGGTAATTTTGTGAGTATGTCCACAGATAAAGCAGTACCAATCAGTTGTAGAATTAGGGAGAAAGAAGACAATACAAACAGCATTACAAAAAGCATTCCTGCACCCCAGGTTTTTGCTGCACCACCAGGGACATTGTACTACTTGAAAAAACCTCAAGGGTTGTTTCAGGATAATGAAAGTTTAGAAAAAAATCGTGTAAACAATTGGCGACAATTGGGTTATTCAGAAATGTTGTGGATTCAATATCAAGGAAAAAGTGAGGATAAATCATAATGGAATACATCTATTTATATCTACTTTCACCATTACATACAGGTGGCACAACTCAGGAAGGTAATTTATTAGGAATTGCCCGCGAATCTCATACTAATTTACCCTATATTCCTTCTAGTACAGTTAGGGGTAAAGTGCGTTCATTGGCTACAGATAAAGACCTAAAATATCAACTATTTGGCACTGATTTACAAGACGGACAACTAGAACAGGGTGATATTTGGATTGGTGACGCTTCTATATTATGGTTGCCAGTACCATCATTAAGTCATAGTGTAGTTTGGGTTAGTTGTCCCCTTTTATTACAACGTTGGCAACGTTTACAAGGTGGTAAATTACCCATACCTGTAGAATACAGTTGTAACTTTAATAATAATTCTCCGGTTTATTTAAAGGATGCAATTATCCCAACAAATCAATTACAACCAGGACAAAATTTACAACAATTTGTACCAAAAGGTGATGCTACAGTTTCTATAAATCAGTTATTGGTTTTACCTGATAAACATTGTGCCACATTAATTCAAATGAGTTTATGGAGACAGGTGAAAATTAAACTCGATGAACATAAATCTGTAAATGGTGGTTTCCGTTATGAGGAAGCAATTCCACCGGATACATTAATGTATTTACCTTGGGGAATTACATCACAAGCTAATGGAAAATCACAACAATCCTATCAAGATTTTAAATCTTTATTAGCAGACAAGGAAATATTACAAATTGGCGGACAAGAAAGTTTAGGACGGGGTTTTGTGCAACAGTGGATAAAATAATGATAAGTTGTTGTGCGTTTAATTTTTATAATTCTAGTTGTATAATTCTAGCGGGCAAGATGCCCGCACCACAAGATTTAGCTATATTAGGATTATAAAATTTGGGTGCGTCACAGCTTAAATCACCATATTTAGTCCACGAAGGTGGACTTTGACTGTGTAGTAGCGATTTCCAATCGCCCTTTTTATGTTTTTTTCAAAGGAGTGATTAAAAATGACATTTGACCCTAGAACCATTGCCACACCAACTTATGAGGCTTTAAATAATTTACGCAATTTACACCGTCAAGATGACACTCGTTTAAAACAACAAAAAAGTCAAGCAGTGGAACTATATACCTATCTTTCTACTTGGGGAATGATGCGATTAAAAGCTGAAGAAATGGCATTACCTGAGAAGACAATGATGGGAAAAAAAGAAGTAGTACAAAAATTCTTTGAATGTTTACAAACTATTTCAGAAACCCAAAATTTATCTGGTGAACAAGGTTTAACAACACTAAAAAATCTTAACACAGATGAATATTTAGGTATCACAGGGTTGGGATTAGCTTTAGCGCAGGAATTTAGTTTTTGGGCAACAGCAATTTACGCAGGTATTGAAGGAGAATAAAATCATGGTATTTGAAAGACCTAAACCACGCCAATTAAATCAACCTAATTCCCCAGCAGTTAATAGACCTACTAGAAACAATCCTCCAGCTAATGATCATAGAGATGGTAATAGAGGCGGTCATGGGGGTAATAATAATGATAGAAATAATAGAAATGGTGGAAATGGTGGAAATCAACCTCCTATACCTTCTCCTTGGTTGAACCCAGAAAATGAACCTCAACCACATCCAGATGCTAGTTTTGTAGAATATTTGCGTTGGATGCGGGTGACATCAGAAAATGATGTAATTAAAAACTCTACCAAGGTACAAATATTACAAATGGCCGAACAGGGGTCAAAATATTCCCAGCGATTACAACAATTAACAAAACGTACTGAATTAATAGCCCAAAAAAGTTTTAAAGTTCAATGTCCTTGGAGAATTAGAGTAGGTGGACATAGAGGACCAGAAAGTATTTTATTACCCGCTTTTGATGCTTTAGGTATTCCTTATATTCCCTCTAGCAGCTTACGGGGTGTAGCCAGAACCCAAGCCATCCGGGAAATCATGGCTAAAAACAACATTGAATGGCAAGAAGCAGAAAAACAAATTGCCCCCTATTTTGGTTCTGTAGAAACTAATAATAAAAAAGATCAAGCGGGTAAAGTTGTATTCTTAGACGCTTATCCTTTACCAAATCAAAATCAAAATGTATTAGCTGTTGATATGGCTAATAATATTTGGCAATGGGATAATAATTCACCTAAATATAGCCCCAATCCTAACCCATTTTTCAGTTTAGAAAAACCCATGTTTACCATAGGGTTAAGGTTAGCTAGTAACTGCCAGGATAACGACATATTAGAAAAAGTCAAACAGTGGTTAATCAAAGGTTTACAAGCTGGTGTAGGTTCTCAAGTTAACACTGGTTATGGTCAATTAAATCCCGCAGGTATAGGTAATCATAAACCTGAAAGTGAATTTTTCCGAGTTGAATTTACTATAGAAGGTCAATTAATTCATGGTAGACAAAAATTACAAGATATTAAACAGCCTTACCAAAAAGACAGAGATGGTCATTTTAGACTTAGCCAAGGAAAATTAAAACCAAATACAATTAATTATCCAGAAGTTCGATCTGTTGCTTTTAAATCAATGTTACGTTATTGGTTTAGAAGTTTTGCATTAGGGGTTTTAGAACCTGGACAAGTTCAAGAATGGGAAGCTAAAATATTTGGTGGTATTACTACCCCTAATCAAAAATTTGGCTGGTTGATGGTTAGAACTTTAGAGATAAAACCCAAAGCAGTAAAAAGCAGCCAAGATGAACAAAAACAACAAGGTATTTTAACATTACATTATTCACTAGAAATACCCAAAGATAAACAAGATAATTTGCAGAAATTAATCAAAAATCTCACTTGGTTAATGTTTCATTTAGGTGGTATAGGTCAAGGTGCAAGAAGACCTTGTTATTCTCGCCAAAAACATCCTTATTTGCGTGGTTCAACTCTGATACCTGAGAGTAAAGATTCATTTTGGAAGTTACTAAAAACTCCTAAAGAATTTCAGCAATTATTTCAACAAAGATTAGAAGCATTTTATCAAGGATTGCAAGCATTAGGCGTTAATTTCAATTATCGTCAGCTAAGAAGTTGTGGTACAGTCAACTCTTTTACCTGGTTTGAAGCCTTAGATATTAATGCCAAAATTATAGTTGTCAGTAATAAAGATGATGACAATAAGGGATATGCACTAGAAACTTTACATGAATACTTTCACAAATTAGAAACACCAAATTACAGTGAAGCTAAAAATTTGTGTGGTGGAGTTAATAAAGATTATCCATTTCTTAATAGAAATACTAAACGTGAAGTAATTCCTTCCCCTGTATGGATTGCAGATTTAGGAAATTACCAAGTAGTAACAGTATTTGGTGCTAATGAAAATCCACGCCGAAAATATTTAGAAACATTACAAAATAAAGTTCAAATCTTCCCATTATGAAAACAACAAATAACACCAACCAAGTTAGCACCCTGATCATTACCGTAGGAACTCGACAAATAGGCTGGCGTTGTCAAGATGGTATTATCCGTTCCTTTGGTGCAGATGGTAATATTAGTTATCCTCCACATATCAACGAACTCTATCAAGAACTAGGAATACAACGGGGTAAACATCAAGACGAAGATGGTAAAACCTATCCCTGGAGTGGTCGAGATTTAGGTAAAAGATATTATGATTACTGTCAAGAATGGTTAGGTGGTGATTTTAGTAATGTGGAATTATTGTTAGATAAAACTGTCATTGAAGGAGGAGTAAAACAAGGCTTAAAACATATTATCCTATGGGGAACAGACCAACCGGAAAGTATTACCTGGAATTTTCGCCGATTAGATACCTTATGGTTAGCAGAATTAATGAAGGGAAAAATTAAAAGTTTATTTCCTGATATTAGGGTTGATGTTCACGCCCCAAAAATTAACGCTGGTAATAGTGATGAAATTCGAGAAGAATTAGAACAACTGGTTTTAAAAGAGGCTATCAATGCTAACAAAAATCAAGAGTTTATTCTCTGGATTCAAACTAAAGGATGTACCCCTGTAATTGCTTCTAATGTAGAAATTTGTGCGGCCGCTTTAGTACGTCAATATCAAGTATTTAATGCTAGTCCTGATGAACCAAAGGAATTTTTTACTACCTTAGAAAATAGGTTAGTTACTGCTAATCATTCCCAGAGTTTTCAACTGATTACTATGAGTAAATATTTCTGGGCGCTAGAAAAAGTCAAGATTAAATCAGCTTGGGAAAGAGGTGATTTTTCAGAAGCACAAATTTGGCTGAAAGTCCATGAAAATCGGCATTCAGTATTATATAAATTAGCTGGTTTTTTAGTACAATATAGTAACTGGGAATTTAATAAAGATTTTTACCAAAAACTTAAAGATTGGATAGGTTCTAATGATGTTAGTAAAATAACTGATTCAGAACAAATCATCAATTGGAAAACTCAACTCCAAAAAATACAGACTGATGATCTTATCAAACTTTGGGAATCAACAATCATCTTAGAACTTTCTCTAAAACGAGAAAATTACACCACGGCATTTATTCAGTTTGTCCAACTTTTAGAACAGTTATTATATATTCAATCAATAGCCCAAAATTGGACTGCTAAAGGTTGGATAGTAAGTAATAAAGATGAACCAAGTCTAGCAGAATTAATGCAAGGTTGGTGTATTTACAAAAAATTCAAAGAAGATAATAAATGGTCAAAATTAATGACTGATATTAGGAAGAAACGCAATAAAATTATTCATGATGGTGAATCAGTAAATGGCAAACAAGTTGGTGATATTTGGGCGGATAATCACTTTGATGGAGTTAAAATACCAACAACTTCAGAAAACATTAAAAAACTGATGACGGATACATTCAAACAAATTAGCACTCCTCCGAATTTGAATAACTTATTAATGCGTTCTTTGTATCAGTGGGGATTAAAATATTTAGAAAATGCGAGTTAATCTATGAAGGGCGTTGCTCAAGTCAGACATGAAATTTAGAAATTCAAAATGTGAAACTTTGTGTCTTTGTTCCTTTGCGTCTAACGTACTTCGTACTTAGCCTCGCTAAGGCGCGAAATCAATATCATATCCCAATTCAGCAACGCCCTATGAAGAATGACAAGTTTACCGCTTTAACTATTTTTACCTGTTATGGATAGTCCTTCTACTATCAGCGATGGTGTGTAACAAGAACCATTCCAATCTGCGTCCCCACCCAGTTCCACCACTTGTTTTAGTGCTGTGTAAGCATTTCCTGCTACCATTGTATCCTTAACCCGGCCAATTATTTGACCGTTTTCTACCCGATATCCTAAATCAACATTAATAGAAAAATCACCAGATAGTCCGCTACAACTACCTAACATTTGATCTATAATTAAGCCGTTATCCATTTTCTTAATTAAGTCTAATAGGGAAAGATCACCGGGTTGAATCAGGAAGTTAAATAGTCCAGGAGTGGGATAACTACTTAAACCTGGACGGAAACCATTACCAGTGCTACCGCTGTTTAATTTTTGTCCCGTAGTGCGATCACTATAAAAATTCCGTAAAATGCCATTTTCGATAAATATTAAAGACTGGGTAGGTTGACCTTCATCATCAAAGGGACAGCTATAGGGACCTGCTGCTGGGTTTTGGTAAAGGGTCAGGGTGGGTGCAATTACCGGTTTACCTAACCTATCAACCCAGGGAGAAGACCTTTCTAGAATGTGTTTACCATTCAAAGCTGCTTGTACAGTTCCCCACAGCATATCTGCTGCTTTGGAAGTGAACAAGACAGGACAACGACCACTGGGACTAGGAACATTTTCTTTAGCCCAATTTAAGCGCTGTAAAATTTGATTGGCTACTTTCTCAGGGTGAAGTTGATCTCGTTGGGTTTGGCCATCAGCAACATTAAGAAAATCATCACCTCTGACCCATTCCGCTGACATATAGCAGCTAAGTGTGGTGTCAGTGTAATGAGAGTCTAAACCTTGGCTGTTGATCAGTCTGGTGTTTTCTATATCACATTCCCAGTCACCATGACAAAGAATATCTGGATAAACATCACGAATCAGGGCGATGGCCTGTTTACCCCAATTTATCAACATCTCGACAGATACAGACGTGCCTAAATCCGGGTATGATAGACCTGATTGACTTGCTAATTCTACTGTTTCTGGTGGATTTAATTGACTCAGTGCCAAAGATCTCTCCACCATAGCCTGGGGATCAACATCGCCATAGGCCACCGTTAAACCGGGACAACCATGCCGCCATAGCCGCAGGGCTGTACCTTGAGATTGACTGGTTTCTATTTGTTTGAGACGGTTGGCCTCAAAAAAAACCGGTCGAGAAAGGGATCTTGATTGATACACCTCCGCTGCCTCAGCGCCAGATTTGAAGGCAATTTCTAGTAACTGTTCCGCCAGTGTATCTTGTAACAAATTTACAGAACCCATGTCCCTTGATAAATTATGGATTTTGGATATAAACCGCTTAATCGTCGCCTCTCATTATCCCATTAGCGTGTCATCAAAAGTTACAGTTTTTGATCACATTTGTATACTGCTGATAGCAAAGCCCTGCTGCTGGCAGTTCACGGTAAATTCACTTCTTGTAATAACCAAAATCCCTCAAAGGACTGGGCTTGAGTATCGGACTGGACTCCGATAAAATGGACTCCATTGGCTTGTTCCTTGGCTATAGCAAAGCCTTGTGCTTCTGCTAAGAGTTGAGGAGTGCGGATATTAGCCACAACCCAACTTTCTGTGGCCCCAGTTTCTAAAATCAATCTGTTTCCACTACTGGTATCAAATCGCAAATAAGCCATTTCTAAACCAGACATCCAAGCGGCTATTGGCAAGGCTCTGGGTGAAAAAATTAAAATCCCTGGAATGCGGGTTTCTGGCGACAATTGGGCTAATTCTAGGGGAAAGGCTTCACCAAAGCCTATTTCCCATTCTGACATATCAGCAAAATCATTTAATTGTAATGTAACAAAATTCCATTGTTTTCCTTCTAAGGCATCTGGTAAACGCTGGGGTAAAGGTCTATCTAAACGCACCCAAGGATTAGTCACTCCCTGATATCCTGGTTCTTGGGGGTAAACCTCTTCCATACGCTGCTGTATCCATTGATTAAGAACTAAAGTCCGACGACTCGGTGCTGCGGGTATTCCCACATCTTGGCAGGATTTTGTAATCATGTTATTCATTTGGCGACGGAAAAAGCGGATTTTAGTAGGTGCTGTACCCGCTTTTTCTATAGCTTCCTGTATTGCTGTCCGCAACCAACCAGAATTTACCTGGGTACTAGGGCAATATTTAGCATAGCGAAACAGAGTATCTGTCGGTGTACCAATATCTACCGGACTTTCACAAACTAACATTTCCCACACTTTTTTCTGGTTTTCGTCTAAAATTGGACGGGAGTAAAAATCAAGTTCCCAATACACTTTTCTCTGGCTGCCCATGTTTTAATAGTAAAAATCTGATGATTTAAATATTTTGATTTTCTAATTTTACCAATTTACAGGAGTATTGACGAGTTAAAGATGGTAATTGGTGATGTAATGCTTAATTTTTGTCTTTTGTTTTGATTTCATCCAGCTTATCACGGACTGTTTGTATATCTTGCCACATTAACCACTTTGGTGATCCCTGTTCCCGCGAAGGGTTACGCAATAAGTAGGAGGGATGAAAAATCGGCATACATAAACGTCCTTCCCATTCTAGCCATTGACCACGAATTTTAGTAATAGGTCTTTTGTCGCCAATTATACTTTTAACCGATGTAGCACCTGTGAGCAAAATGATTTTGGGGTTAACTAGGCGAATTTGCTCCCATAAATAGGGTTTACAAGCCGCTATTTCATCCCCGGTAGGTACGCGATTTTCCGGTGGTCTACACTTACAAATATTGGCGATATATATATCATCTTCTGTACTTAATTTAACTGATGCTAAAATATTTTCCAGTAATTGTCCTGATCTACCGACGAATGGTAAGCCTGTTTCGTCTTCGTTTTTTCCTGGCGCTTCCCCGATAATCATAATTTCGGCTTGGGGGTTTCCACGGCCAACTACAGCATGAGTCCGGTTTGCTGCTAATGGACAACGGTGACAGTGATGACAGTGTTTTTCTAATTCTTCCATATTATCATAAGTTCCGGGGACAATGGGAATTTGTCCATTGACAGGAATTATTGATCGCTGGTTTAAACTAGAGTTATCAAAGAGACTTAGTTGGGTTTCGTGCTGCATGGAATTTGGGAGGCAGAATATGACTGCCTATTTTAGATTTACAAGATATACCTTAAGTCAGGGCAGGGTAGTTTGTACCTCACGAAGTTGAAATCTGCTGTGTTTCTGTATTATTCATCCTATCAGAAAATAGACTATCTAAAAATTATCTATTACATATCTGATGATATGCTTATCCTAGAACGTTTGTAGAGAATTAATCTGGGTAGGGTTTCTCGACTCTACATTCTTTTTCATCACAGGTCTATTGATGGGAACTTTTGTCTGCCATACTTGCTCAAATTCTGCTTGAGTAATTTCAAATTCTTGTATATCTAGTATATCTATTTTCTGATCACACAACATCCCATAATCGTCTAAGAAGTGGCTATGATCATAAAATAAAACATTGCCATTTTCATAGACTTCTATTTGTCTAAGAGGATATAAGGTATTGCCAATTTCCATGAAGTATGTACTAGTACCCCAATCATCAAATTCACCACCCAAGGATACATCCCAAACCCATTTATAATATTTTTTTGTTTCTTGTTTTGGAGACATAATAAATTTAATCCAGCCTAAGTACTTCCTCTAATAATTAAGTTGCTATTTTTTCCCTATTCCCCGTTACATCAGTCCTGTTTTTTGGGCATGAATTTCCCATCCGTTAAGTTATTTTACAGCATAGACATCTTGATTACGACCAAAGGCAAAACCTAGAGATTCCGATATATTGCGGCTAGATTGAGTCAAGAAAATTACAATTGCCAAAACTGTTAAACCCGTGATTAAACCAAACATACTGCGATAACCGCATATTTCGGCAAATGTTCCACAAATCGGACCTGCCATAGCTAAACCTATATCAAATCCCATTAAAGAAACACCAAATATTTTACCTCGTTCGTGGGGTAAAGTTCTATCTGTCATTAATACGGAAATCATGGGAATTAGTATACCAGAAGCAGCACCTTCCATTAATGATCCTAATAAGAACATTAAAGGGTTATTTGCTTGCCAGATGCAGATGATAGAGAGAGCATAAGCTATCAAACTCATGGTGACAAATAAACCACGTCCATATCGATCTGAGGCTTTACCAGTAAATAATCTACAACTAAAACTGGAAATGGCAGCCATGGAGAAAAATAAACCTGGATTTAAATCTACTCCTGTTGATTTAATGAATAGGGAGATGAAAGTATGTAAACTACCTAAAGTCAAACCACTCAACAATAAGACTATAGCCGGAATCCGCACGGGAGGACTAGTTAATATTTGCCAAAAGTTATCATTTTTGCTGTTAATTGGTTTGATGGCTATAGGTGGGTTGACAATGGGGATAATACATAGCAACCCTAGAGATCCTAAAGCCGCAGATGAGAGGAATAATGGGGTATAACCAGCTGTTGCTTGTAAAAATCCACCCATGGCAGGACCTATGCCCACACCCAAAGGATTTACCAAACTCATGTAACCGATAACTTCTCCCCGACGGTGTTCTGGTGCTAAATCTGCCACTAGGGCGGTGTAAGCTGTGGCAAAAGCAGCAATGCTAATACCATGAAAGGCACGAATCAACATCAGGGGAGTAGTTGATTTTACCACTAAATATCCTAAAGGAGCGATCGCTGCCACAAACATCCCTATTAGTAAGACTATTTTGCGGCCTCGGTTATCAGCTAAAGCGCCCATTGATGGTCTAACTAGTAGCATACCAATAGCAAAGCTCCCCATGACAATGCCAATTTCTTGCTTATTTGCACCAATATGTTCAATATACAAAGGTAAGGTCGGCAATAACGAGGCTAAACCTGACCAGAAAAACAAACCTGCGGCAAACAACATGAGCAGATTTTTTCGCAGTTCAGCATCAAAAGTATCAAAAGCTTTCACGGCAGATGCAATAATCCTCGAAGTTTTATTTTCCTATTGTTACGTTACTTAACATTTTTTGCCACAAATTCCCGCACACGATAGATAGGCCTTCCCTGAGATTCATGGTAGGTTCGCATTAACAACTCTGCTAAAAGACCGAAACAAAACAACTGTACCCCAGTTACTAGCAACAAAACCGCTAAAATCAACAGAGGACGATTACCAATATCTACATGAAAAACCAATTTCACCAAAGTTAAGTATATACCTATTCCTCCACCAGAAACCATAGAAGTTAAGCCTAACATTCCAAAGACGTGCATAGGACGGGTGAGGAACTTTTTCATAAATAGAATAGTTAATAAATCCATTAATACCCGAAATGTCCTTGATATCCCATATTTACTCTGTCCAAACCGCCGCGCATGATGACGTACGGGGACTTCAGTAATTCTCGCCCCTTCAATATACGCTAGTGCTGGTAGAAAGCGGTGTAATTCCCCATAAAGATTCATATCCGCGACTAACTCGGACCGATAAGCTTTGAGAGAACAACCATAATCATGAATATAAACGCTAGTAGCACCACGAATTAGCCAATTGGCGATTTTAGAAGGAAGTAGACGATTTAATGCCCCATCTTGGCGATTTTGCCGCCAACCACTCACTAAATCATAACCCTCATCCAGCTTTGTAATTAACATGGGGATATCAGCCGGATCATTTTGTAAATCAGCATCTAAAGTCACAATTACCTTGGCTGTCGCATAATGAAAACCCGCAGACATGGCCGCAGTTTGTCCATAGTTACGACGCAAAATCACCGCTTTTAAATCAGTACGAATTTGTGCCTGTTCTTTGAGAAATTCCGCTGAACCATCACTAGAACCATCATCTACACAAATAATTTCATAGTTCAATTTACTCTCTGTGAGAGTGGAAGAAATTGCTTTTAGTAATAAAGGTAGACTTTCTACTTCATCTTTAATTGGTATAACTACGGATACATTTAAAATGGATAATTGATGATTAGTCATTTTTGATAGTTGATAATTGATTTGATATAAAATGGTTCTGGTAAGTCCAAAAATACGGTTCATTTATCCATGACCACCATAACTTTTGATTACTCTACCAGCACCGCGTAATTGTTGATAATAACACTGACTAACTTTGTCTCCTTGTTCTGAAAGTTGGTCAATACCAATACCATTCCGGCCTTGATCTTTTCCTGAACTGTGGATATAATAACCATTACCTAAATATAAACCCACGTGAGTCGCTTTTTTTGAAGTCCCAAAAAATATTAGATCCCCTAATTTTAAGTCAGTAATATCAACTATTTGAGTAAAAGCCTCTTGTTGATAAGCATCTCTTGGTAGCCAAACACCTACAGATTTAAAAGCGGCTTGCATGAACCCAGAACAATCATAATTAGGTGCAACTGTACCACCCCAAAGATAATAATTATCTTGTTCCTTTGCTGCTTGAGTAAAAGCAATAATGTCGGGTATGCGTTGTTGAATTTCTGTTGCTAAAACCAACTGGGGTTGATATAATGTTTGAGTCTCTTGAATAAACCGCAAATCTTCCCTAGACAACCATCCTGGATAGTCGTCTTCACATAAACAGACTTCAACTGCTTTATTTTCATGATTTGATGTTATTTGTAAATGTCGTCCCGTTGCAGCTTGAGTTACTAAGCGGACACATTCAGGGGAATCATAGAGATTCAAGTTAGCTAAACATTGATATTCATTTGTGGAGGAATGGGGAATTTGTGAATTTAGATTTAAGGACATGGGTAATATGGGTAATATGGTGATTTTTTGTAGAAATGTTCTCTGTATAAGCATTATCTTCTCTACATTATGTAATTTACCATTAATGTCATATCTAATAATTTTGGACTTCATTAGACTGGGAAACGCTATATACAAATTAAACGCAGATATTTTCTTGACCTGAACATATTCCATCAGTTACAAGACACTTTGTCGCTTATACATATATTATTCTAAATAATCTCTATAAAATCCTCTTTTCCTGGTGTGCTTTAAGTTTATTGTTTCCGTTATCACAGCGTATGAATGAGTTAACCATAAATCATAATTAAAAATTATCATTATAGGATAATACTTTTAATATTCATAACTTAGGAAAATTCAACTTTAGATTTTCTTAACAATTAATTGAGAATTATTTTTATTTAGCAACGAGCTTGCAATACTTTCGGCGATTTGCTACAATTATTGAGAATTTCATAATTGGGTTACTATTGTCAATTTTTTACCCTGCTAAAAAGATGATCTGCAAAAGTCTTTATTTATAGTGGTTTCAGAGATCAATTTTGAACAAAAATACAAAAACTCAGAAATTAGCAGTGGTTTGAAAGAGTCAATTGGGGAAAAATTATTCAGCAAATAATCTACTTTGACTAGTAGAACAAATGTCCTATTGACAAATGGGTTAACTTATGGTAAGTGGAAGGTTTTTGGTACTAGGGAAAGTTGTCACTAGAGATACGTAGGGTATGTTAGCGACAGCGTAACGCACCATGTTAAATCGTTTAAATTGTATAATGTGCGTTATTAATATAGGACTCTTATTTGATTTTTGATAGCTTGCGTGGTGTAGCCATACAGATCGGTACATACTGAAATCCTTAAATTTATATGTATTAAGCAGTAAGGGCTAAAGCCCTTACCTATTGACAAGAAAACCAAAAGATATTACCGATCTTTGCTGTTTTCTGAAAATGGCAAATGGCATATTAGATCACACTCTATTAACCATTGAGCGGTACAACGAGGATAACTATTTGGATCACAAGTCCACAGTAGTTTTTGGTGACAGTTTTCACCCTTTTGATTAACTGAGTTTTCACTCTCCTGATTAACTGAGTTTTCACCTTCCTGGTTATTGATATTAGTCGAGGACATAATTTAAACTCCTCTTATCTTTTTTTTAATTAAATGTTAACTATTTTATATACCAACTTACGGGTATATTAGTAAATAACTAAGGTAAATTTTGTAATATTTATTTACATTGTATCCCATTTTACACATATATGATTAAGCAGAAAACTAAAAGATGATTCTAGTCAACATTAGGTACTTGAAAAAATAGTATGAATAACAAGGAATTAAAAATATAGGTTTTAAAAATTAATTAGGCATTATCAGATAAATTATGATCGTCAAAATTCCAGTTTTTGAGAATATAAATTTTTCGATTATTTAGAAAGATAGAAAAAAGACTATAGAATAGATATCTGGAGGAAAAGAATGTAGAGCCGAGAATCACTACTCATGGAAAGTCTCTACAAGAGTATTTTGAGAAATAGGATTTTATTAAACTTTAAAACTTCTTTACGAATTTACAAAAAATAGAGAGAAAATGCAAAAGAAAGATATTTCTCAATGACTAATAAATAATGATAAGATTACACTAGGGAAATATCAGGAAATTATTCACAAATGGTTTTTTTTAATCAAGACAAACAACTAGAAAATCTCGGTAATCAAATATTAGAAGCAACTTGGGCAAAATTTTCCACATTAGCACCTAACCAAATTGCGCTGACTTGGGTTGTATATGATCCTCCTGCACCTGTTAATACAGGTGGTGCGTTGACTCCCAATGCTTTCTGGGAACACCCAGTCCGGGGATTTACTTATCGTGGAGGAGAACGTATTTATCCTGCTAGTGTGGTAAAACTATTCTATCTGGTAGCGGTGCAAGAATGGTTAGAAAAAGGCATGAGTCAAACAACGGAGGAACTAAACCGAGCTTTGACGGATATGATAGTAGATTCTAGCAATGATGCTACTAGCTTAATTGTTGATATTCTCAGTGGTACTACTTCTGGTCCTGTGTTAACCCCAGGTCCGTTTGAAACCTGGAAATATCAGCGTCAGATTGTTAACCGCTATTATCAGTCCTTGGGGTGGGAGGAAATAAACGGAATTAATGTCTGTCAAAAAACCTGGGGTGATGGTCCCTATGGACGGGAAAGGGCTTTTTATGGGGAAATGTTTGAAAACCGCAATATGCTGACAACGGATGCCACTGCTAGACTATTACATAGTATCGTGGGTGGGGTGGCAGTGTCTAGTGCGCGATCGCAAGCTATGATGAAGTTGCTTAAACGCGGTCTTAATGCTGATGAGTTACCCCAAAATGTTGAAGAAGACCAGGTTACAGGCTTCTTAGGCGGTGGATTATCGGAAAATAGTCAAATCTGGTCAAAAGCAGGTTGGACAAGCACAGTGCGTCACGATGCGGCTTATATTGAATTACCAAATCAACGTCCTTATTTGTTAGTGGTATTTACGGAAGGGAAGGAACAAGGAAAAAGTCGGGAGATATTGCCTTTTGTTTCTGGTAAAATTGCGGAAGCAGTTAGCAAATTATAACCAGGAATTAACGACAGATAAACACAGATAAATTTTTCCATTGGTGGATTAGGAAATGCTATAATGATTTTTGAATGATTTTTAGTTGCTTCTAATTCCCCATACTTAAAGCTGCTACAGCTACAATTAGCTAAAGTGTCAAATTCTCTACCATTACGTGATCAATATCTGACTTTAATTGATGACATTATCCAAACCACTCTCAAAGGGAAAATTAGTTCTGTGGAGCAGGTTTATCAAATGTTACTCAAGGGTATTACTTCTGGAACTGGGGAAGTATTTGAGTTAGTTTTGAGCGATCGCCTCAATATTATACAATCTCAAGTAGATTCGGAAACGGATGAACTCAAAAAAGCTAAGGCTACCCGAAGTTTACGCGCTGCTAAAACGATTCAAACTCAATGGCAACGGTGGCAAGAACAAAATAAAGCCACTGAAGCCATATCCTTATCTGTGCGGGAAATTACCACAGCTACCGCAGATGAGAGATTAACAGCTTTATTACGAGCTATTGATCCTAATCAAAAGTACCCATTAAATTTATCCCAACTGCAACAGTTAGCCAAGTCTTTACAGCAATTTGCAAGTGCTAATGAAGATATTGGACAAATTGCTGAGGGTCTTAATCATGGTATAGCCTCGTGGCAAAGAATACAACCTAATTTACTTAATTGGGCGTATGAAAGAAATAATACTTTAGGATTTGGGGGTTTACCTGGAGAAAATAGTCCTTGGGCAAGTTGGGCTAAAGTAGTCAATAGCGAAATTCCCCAAGTATTTTTTCAGACTCTAGCAGTAGAACAATCAGCTTTAGAATTTGCTCAAAAACAACAGGAAATGAGTTTAAGTAATTGGGTAGAATTAACAATAGTTTTACAGTTTTTACAAAGAGGTTTAATTACGTGGTTTGATTCCTACGGAGCGCTTCGCTATCAACAAGCTTATGATATTCAAGCCGGACCTAAATTATCTATTTCCACATTTTTAACCTTTGCAGTAATTTGGAGTCAATTAGCAAATGGTTTTGAAAATCAAGCAGTAAAATATAGTAATGCTGCTTCTCAAATGATGCTACAAATTTTGCGAAATTTTGCCCAATGCCCTTATTTTCCACTATATGGAGGGATTTTTGCCTCATTTTCTGGTAGTTATTTACGTGATGCTTTAGATTATTTAGATGCTCCCTTGCGTTCGGCCGCAGGTACTCAAGAAAAAGCTCGGATTTTGACTTTATTGGGCTATTCCCAGCGCGGTTTAGGTAGATATGATCGTTCTCTCAATTTTCATCAACAAGCTTTAGAAATAGCTAGAAATGCGGGTGATAAAACCTGTGAAATTGCTAATCTTAATCACCTCAGTCGCACCTATGTGCAACAACAAAATTATAGCGAAGCCATTAATTATAGTCAACGGGCATTAATATATAGCAGACAAACAGGAGATAAAATCGGAGAAGCTAACGCTTTAGTCAACTTAGGTTATAGCGAAGTTATGCAAGCTAAAGAAACAGAAATTAGTGAACCAGAAGTTTATGAAACCGCCATTAACTATTTAGGACAAGGGTTAAAACTGGCAGAAAAATTAGGTGATTTACAAAGTCAAGCTTTATGTTTTAATAGTTTAGGTATTGCCTATTTAATTACCGCACAATACCAAACCGCAATTAAATTTTTAGAAAATGCCTTGAAAACTGCTCAAATTGTCGGTGATTTGTACTTACAAGGCAGAAATTTATCATATTTAGCCGAGGCTAATTATCATCTTGCTAATTATGAAAAAGCAGTTTACAATGGTAGTTTAGGAATGTATCTTTTAGAGCAAATTGCATCTCAAGAATGGCAAAAACCAGCTAGTTTATTAAATATTATTAAAGGACAAATTGGTATAGATAAATTCCAATTACTGCTACAACAAAATCGCCAAAAAATGATTGCTATTATTGGTATTGACGGCTATGATTATATTTCCCCATTACTGGTAAAATTTCAAGAAGATATATAATTGAAATTTGTATCTAATTTGTATCTAAGTAAGTGAACGGAAAAAACCCGACATAAGTAACGAAAAGTAAAGTTGCCCAAAACCTGTTCCCAGTTAAGAGTTCCCTGTTCCCTGTCACCTGTTCCCTATAAACAATTCTTTACTCTATTTATGCTTTATTAATAACTACTCATCTCTATGTCACTACTTCAAAAAGGAATACCGCTCACTGCACTCGCGCCAATGCAAGACGTGACAAATCTCTGGTTTATGAAAGTTATCGCCCATTATGGTAGTCCTGATTACTTTTTTACTGAGTATTTTCGCGTAAATGATACCTCACGACTCAACCCTAAAATTTTGGCCGCAATCACGGAAAATGATACAGGTCGCCCAGTTTTTGCACAAATGATCGGGGAAAGTGTTCCCGACTTAGCAAGAACAGCAAAAGAACTCTGTAAATATAATACTGCGGGAATAGACTTGAATATGGGCTGTCCAGCACCCAGGATCTATCGTAAAAACGTAGGAGGTGGATTACTACGAGAACCGGAAAAAATAGAGCGTATTTTAGCGGAACTAAGATTTGTTGTCAATGACCGACCTTTAGCCGTTAAAATGCGCTTAGGCTTTGAAAATACGGATAACTTTTATAAAATACTCGATATAATTGCCCGTCAAAACATTGATTTATTGAGTCTACACGGTCGCACAGTCAAAGATATGTACCACGGGGTAGTAAAATATGATTTAATTGCACAAGCCGTCAAACGGGTTGATTGTCCAGTGCTGGCTAATGGTAATATTAACTCAGCTACGACTGCTATGGAAGTGCTTTCTCAAACCAGTGCTGCTGGTGTTATGGTGGGACGTTGGGCTATCGGAAATCCCTGGTTGTTTGATCAAATTCGTCAGGCTTTAGCAGGACAACCTATTATACCTGTATCTTTAGTAAAAGTACGTAATTATATTGACCGTTTGTGGCAAACTCCCACAGCGTCAACTATGCCAGAACGAGCGCGGGTCGGCTACCTGAAAATGTTTCTTAACTACATTGCTTTAAGTGTTGATACTGATGGTAATTTCCTCCGCATGATGCGACAAGCACAAACGGAGGTAGAACTATTTGCTATCTGCGATCGCTTTCTGCTGACTGAGACCAAAACTTTGGCTTTAGTACCATCATTAAGCGGGTAATTTTAATCACTATTCAGATGAGGAGGGATTTTATAATGGTGGTATAAATTATGTCTCGCACCATCTCTCTTAGAGATCCCTAAGGGTAGCCGCAAAGTCGCAAAGTCGCAAAGTTGGAGACATTGAATTTTCCTGATTAAAGGTAACTAAGTATATGGGCGGGAAAAATTTCCTGGTGTGTCTATTCTTGCGCTTATACGTATTTTACTTTAATTAAAAATACAGCAAATTTCGTTCTTATGAGGTACAAATCATAATCATGAAACTCTTGTGGGGTGGGCATCTTGCCCGCCCAAGCTGCACATTATTACAACAGAAA
>OMJF01000163.1 GCA_900299285.1 Anabaena sp. 54
GACTAAGGAAAAATTAAGGATTTGAAACCTGCGTAGGCAGGTTTTGTCTGTGTAGATGTGATTTCTAATCGCCCTTAGACTTTTAAAACATCCTCTTAGGAGGAAATGTGACTTTTACTAAATCTCCAAAGGTATTTTTTCTTCGTTCATTAATAGATGGTTCTGTAGTAATTTTACCTTGAGATTCAAGATTTTTTAAAGCTGTTTTATAATTTTTCTTAATATAGTTTCTACCAACGTTATGCTGCATATATATTTCTTCCATACTCATTGTTTTACCAGCAAATTCATCTAATAGCATTTGTTCTAATTCATCTATAGGACTTTCAAACAAAGAAAGTTGTTTATGAGTAGCAGGATTATATTCAAAAGACGGGACACCTTGATTTTGATAAGAACTTTCTTTAGCCATTATCTCTTTGATGATGTTGTATCCTCTTTTATTTTTACTGACAAAAATTAAGTGATGACTTGTACGTTTTTTCTTTTCATGTATAAAACGAAAAGGTTTAACATATTCAATACCTATTTCTTTTAATGCTTCACAAATAGCGTCTATAATAACAATCTCTCTATTTTCTGGTGTCATTAATTTTAATTCTTGGCGAATATTATCTGCTTTTTGTTTGCCAAAAATGTCATTTATATTATCCTCAACAATGGCATTAGTAAAATCCATATTGATACGATTATAATTAAAAAAGAAAAGGCAATCACAACCCCATTTTTGAACGAATGAGTGAATTAAATTAAGAGATAATCCTTTATATCCAAAAGGATCTACAAAAAATAGTGTGGGAAAGTCAAATATTTTAATATTATTTTCACCAATTTCATTGTTCGTTAACTCAGGTTTATATTTCAGAGAATCAATTCCCTGAATAGAATCTATAGCTTGACTCAAAGAATTTATATAGTTACAATCAACATCATTAAATAATGTATGTAGCATATTTCGCATATCTGGTTCAGAAATTGCTTTTTCTAAAATTCTTATGGGTGTTGATTTTGAACCATCTTCATACACACCACGACCAGCAAAAAGGTCTATATAACCTATTCTTTCATCTACTTTTTTACCTTGACTTTTTTGAGACTTAATCTGTGCAATAATAACTTTTGCCCAAGCCCAAAAATATTTTTCAACAATTCTAGCTTTTATCAAAGATTGTTCTTTCTGTTCATTAAAGAAGGAATCGTTACTCATAAGTAATGCTTCTATCTATACTCTTAGTATAGTAGCGTATAAATTACCCAAAAACCCAACATGATTCCAGAATACCAAGAACTGCTGTTGGGTTTCGTTTCTCAACCCAACCTACGAATTACTACGAATTACTACTCAACCCAACCTACGAATTACAATGGTGAATAGATAGCCAAGAAATTTGTTGTACCGTTTATTAGGAGTATTTTTTGTGAAACTTGCGTAGGTCTTATTAATATCTGTTACCGATAAAATACAAAAGTGCCATTCTTACTGCTACACCGCTAGTTACCTGAGATTGAATTAAACTAAATTCAGGATCATCCATTAAATCAGAACTAATTTCTACACCACGATTAACAGGTCCTGGATGTAAAACTTTAACGTCAGGTTGACAAAGTTTTAATTTAGCGCGAGTAATACCAAATAATTGATGATATTCTCTTAAACTAGGTAATAAATTGGCTGTCATGCGTTCTTTTTGTAAACGTAAAGTCATGACAAAATCAGCATTTTCTAAAGCTGGTTTTAGTTGCCAATGGGTAAATAAACGATGGGAATTTTCGTTAAGACCCAAATATTCAGCAAAGAATTTAGGTAATAATGTGGGGGGTGCTGCTAAATGCACTTCTGCCCCACTAGCAATTAAACTCCAAATATTAGAACGAGCGACACGGGAATGTAAAATATCCCCAACAATAGCAATTTTCTTGCTTTTTAATAATTCAATTCTTGGTTGTGCGGGGTCAATTAAATTACAAATAGTAAATAAATCAAGTAATCCCTGAGATGGATGTTCGTGTTGTCCATCACCAGCATTAAGAACGCTAACTTTTACACCTAAACGATCCATTTCTTGGGCTATACTCAAGGGGACTCCGGCATCTTTATGGCGGATTACCATAATATCAGTTCCCATTGCCAGATAGGTTTTTGCCGTATCTAAAATAGTTTCTCCTTTGGTCATGGAAGATGTGGAAGCAGTAAAATTGAGAGTATCTGCACTTAACCGTTTAGCAGCTATTTCAAAACTACTGCGGGTGCGGGTAGAGGGTTCAAAAAATAAATTTGCTACTACCTGTCCCTGTAAGGTGGGGACTTTCTTTGTCCGTCGTGATAATACCTCTTGAAATGAGGCCGCAGTTTGTAAAACGGCGTTATATTCAGCCGTTGTAAAGTCCGCAAGTGTGAGAATATGATGACGATTCCAGGTAGTTGTAGCCATTTAGATTTTGGATTTTGGATTTTGGATTTTGGAGTTTGGATTTTGGATTTTGGAGTTTGGATTATTAGATTATTGGTAATAATGAAAATAATATATATAATCACCAATCACCAATCACCAATCACCAATCACCGGTCACCGGTCACCCATCACCAATCTTTTAAGATTGTAAATGAAATATATTTAAAGCCATAGAAACCATAGTGAGAAAGGTTAAAAAACCGATGGTATCTAACATGGTTGTGACTAATGGACCACTCATTAAAGCCGGATCTAATTTGCACCGCTTTAAGGCCATTGGTAACAAAGTTCCCAGAGTAACAGCCACCATTGTATTAGTGGCCATGACTGCCCCTGCAATTAAAGCTACCCATTTTTCTTGAGGTTTAGCCCAAATTAGGGAAAGGGCAATCATTGTTATTCCTAATGCTAGGGCTGTTCCTAAACCGGCTAACAGTTCTTTACGGAGGATTTTCCAGGTATCTTCAGGTGTAACATCTCCTAGGCCTAAACTACGAATAGTCACGGTAAGAGCTTGTATACCGACAGTGCCGCCAGTATTAGAAAATATAGGCATAATTACGGCGAGGACTGGTACAGCAGCAATCACAGATTGAAAAGGAGCGATCGCACTGGCCGCGCCAATGTATAATCCCATAATCCCCAATAACCAAGGCAACCGTTTGCGAATGGTAATGTGTGGGGCAGATAAAGCTTCTTCATCACCACTGACCCCAGCCAATTTTTGAATATCTTCTGTAGCTTCCTCTTCCAAAATATCTACGACATCATCAATCGTAATAATACCGACTAATCTATCTTCCCTATCAACCACAGGCATGGCAATTAAGTCGTAACGCTGCATAATCCGGGCGACTTCTTCCTGGGGTGTTTCTGTTCTGACTTTGACGACGTGAGGGCTGGCAATATCTTTAATTAAAACATCAGGAAAGGTAAATAATAGCTGACGCAAAGAAACTACACTCACTAATTTGCGGTTATCATCAGTGACATAGGCGTAGTAAATTGTTTCCTTATCTTCATCTTGCCGACGGATTTTACTGAGGGCTTCACCAACAGTTAAGCCTCGCCGCAAGCGGACATATTCCGTGGTCATGACCCGCCCTGCTGTCCCTTCTGGATAGCCGAGAATAGTTGACGTGGCTTGTCTTTGTTCTGGGCTGAGTTGTTGTAATAGACGTTTGACTACTCCCGCTGGAAGTTCATCAAATAATTCTGCCCGTTCGTCAGGACTCATTTCTTCCACCAGGTGGACTACCTGGGCATCGTGGAGAGAGTTGATGAGTTCTTCCTGTACTTCTGTGGGTAAATATTCAAAGACATCTATGGCTTGGTCTTTGTTGAGTAGCCGAAAAGCGATCGCCCTTTGTTTTTCTGGCAATTGGCTGATATAATCTCCCACATCTACAGGTTGTAGACAATTCAAATCACATTTAAGCTGATTTAAGTCAGCAATATCTAAGGAACTACGAATTTCCTGGGTCAGCATAATAGACATCTCCTAAAGTCTCCCCCGCGCTGGGAGACTGCCTCGCCAGCTTAGAGGAGGGTACTACTGCCATCTGTTGGACTTTTGTCCATAACCTCTCGTGAAATTTAATATAAACACTGAAATCAAATAGCACTGCTAATTGATGGGTTTAGCGCGGAATTTGATTTTCCGATAGACGCTGTTTAACATTTTAAGGGTAAGTTGTCACTTGTACAAGTGGTGATAGCAAATAATGGGTAAAGACTGGGTAGAAATCAAAATTATCCAATCTTTACTCCAGATGTCTATTGTGTAGATAATCAAAAAAGCGATGTCAGCTTTCCCAACTCCATGTCCCGTGGCGATATTTCACTCGCCCCATAAAGACACCACGTTCGTCATAGCATTTGTATCGTTGTCCAAATTTACTGCTTTCTTTATAGTCTACTCGGTGGACAGGTTTAGGAGCGCAACGTTCAATAACTTGCTTAACTTCTTCTGGTAAATGATCTTGCACACCATAAGATATTTCAGCATCAGAAGCCAAGAAGTTTCCAATTCTCACAGCTTTACCTAACAAGGACAATGGATTCATAACGCCAGTTCCTAATTTTCTGATTCATTCTATTGAACTAAAGTTTACAGTAATTTTAATTTATTTCTTCAAAAACTTTTGTCGCATCTTGATCACAAAAGTATTCACTTCGGGAATATTCATTCTCGAAGCAATGAGAGAAAATACACCAATTCCCACCAAAGCAGATATAGATAATTCTATTAATAAAGTAATTAAATTTGGTTTACCCAAAACTTGGCGAGAAACCATTAAAGCTGCAAAACTAGCTAGACCCGATATAATACTACCACCAGTTAAACCCAAAATAGGAATACACCATTCCCGCCAAGGTAAACCATTAAGTTTGCGATTTAGCAAAAATAACAACATCAACATGGAACTACAATTAACGCCAACTGTAGCCAAAACTAAACCCGGTGCGCCAAAAGGTTCAACTAATAATAAATCTAGTACAGCATTGAGAAAAATATTAAATGTACTAATTTTAAAGGGTGTTTGTCCATCACCTAAAGCATAAAATACTCTGACTAAAACATCACGCCCTAAATAGACAAACATTCCAATTCCATAGGCAATTAATAGAGAAGATACTAACTGAGTTGCTTCTTGTTTAAATGCTCCCCGTTGATAAACTATCTGGACAATTGGCTCAGATAAAGATATCATTAAAGCCCCTAAAGGTAGCATGGTGACAGCAGTTAGTAAAAGTCCTTGCCGAATGCGTAATTTTAGTTCTGGCCAATTGTCTGGGTGAGAAAGTTTAGCAAATGTTGGTAATAAGGGCAGTAAAATAATATTAGAAATAATTCCCAAAGGAGTTTGTACTAAAAGATTTGCATAGGTAAAACCTGCTGCTGCACCGGCAATAGGACTGGCAAAATAAAGGTCAGTGGCGACATTTATTGGCATCATTCCTGATGATATGGTTGCTGGAGTCATGATTTTAATTACTTCTTGAACACCAGGAGATTTAAAATCAAATCTTAGCCGTAATGTTCCTAGTCCTAACCGCCATTGGACAATTAATTGCACTAACCATTGCAAAACTCCTCCCGCTAAAGTTCCCCAAGCTAATACCATACCACCGATTAAAGCATATTCAGGATTAATAATTTCTTTTCCGTATTGCCAAGCTAAAATACCAATGCCTGCAATAACAGTAATACTAGATAATAACGGACTAATTGATAATAACCAATATTGATTAGCTGCATTTAAAGTCCCAAAACCAATCCCAATTAAGCCCGCAAATAAGGACAATGGAGACATAATTTGTATTTGACGGATTGCGATCGCTCTTGTAGTCTCTTCTAAGCCATGACCTACTAAATCAATAATTAACTCAGCGCATAATATTTGAGCAATTGTCACCACTAGCAACAATCCACCTACAAGAGTTGTTACTGTTTCTACTATAGGTGCTGCTTCTTCTTTTTCGTGTTTAGCTAAAACGCTAACAAGAGCAGTATGGAAAGGTCCATTGACACCACCAAGTAAGATTAAAAGAAAACCAGGAATAATATAGGCATAACTATAAGCTGTAGCTGCTGCGCCTACGCCGAAAGCAGCCGCCACGGTTTGCTGTCTAATTAAACCAAATACTTTACTAATTAATGTTGCTGCGGCAACAATACCAGCAATACCAGCGAAAGAACGGGCAGTTTTTTTTTCTTGTTGTGTCACGAAATATCAGTGGTCAGTTGTCAGTTGTCAGTTGTTGGTGGTCAGTTGTCAGTGGTCAGTTGTCAGTGGTCAGTGGTCAGTTGTCAGTGGTCAGTTGTCAATTTTTTAATGACAACCCAAACTGTCGCGGGTAGAAATACCAGTTACAGGATTTACTCCGTATGCTCTTTTACACAGTAGGGATACTTGATAACGGTCAATTAATGCGTCTGTAAAATCAGCACCAGTGATATCCGCATCATAAAAGCGGCTACGGGTCAAAGTTGCTTCTGTAAAAATGGCATTTCTTAGATTAGCACCATCTAAGGTAACACGATCAACTAAAGCGCCTGTTAAATTTGCACCTTCTAAATTAGCCTTTAATAAAACGCCTTTGGTAAAAATGGCGTTAGTTAAATTTGCACCTTGGAAAATTGTTCCCCGCATTTCGGCGGCGACAAAAGTTCCACCGACGAAATCAGTATAAGAAAAGTCACGATTTTCTAAATTAGCATTACTGTAGTTAATGGTATTAACTTGAGCAAAAGTGGTTTGCGGAAAAATAATACACAATCCTGCCAAAATAGAAATTAAAGTTAAATATCTTAACAAAACTTTGTGCATAAATTTGTTTAATTGTTGATAGCCCAACCCTCCCCAAGGCTTATGGGGAGGTGCGCGACAGCGCAGGTGGGGTGTATTTCTTGAACCTGGGAATTTGCTATATTACTAACAACTGACCACTGACTATTTCCAATCTTTACCAATGCGAATTGTCAAGTCAGATTCTAGATCACCATTTCCTGAAACTTCAACTTGTCCTAAACCTAAAGCTTGTTGCAAATCAACTCCTGGTTGTCGGTTGCCTTTTTGGACAATAATCTGAGTTTGGCGCTGGGTATCCGGCCAGTCTGGAACTGGATAAACATTAGTAAAACCCTTCTGTTTGAGATAGGTAATTACCCTTTGAGTTAGCTGGGGTTGATTAGTAGTATTTTGAACAGCAACTCTGCGGACAGAAATAGGTCTGGTATCTGACGTAATACCAGTGACATTTACACCAATAAAATCATTTAACAAGCTTTGTTGACCAGTCATATTTAACCAATAGCTATTAGGATCTTGACTGAATTTGCTAAAAGTACCGGGTAACATTGCCATTTGGAAATTATCCCGTTCTACATTCACGGAAAAATTCGCCAATGCCATCATTTCCTCCGTTTTGAGGTTGGTATCAAAATACTTTCGCATAATGCGAGTTAATTGGGGCAACCTGGGCAAAACAGTGGGACTGTTGAGCTTTTGCATTAAAGCAGTGATTAGTGCTTGTTGTCGCTGAACTCTGGGTAAATCCCCCATACCTTCTTCACGAAAGCGGGCAAACTGTTCTGCTTGTTCACCATTAAGATTTTGCCAACCGCTGACTAAATTTATTGACAAGCCACCTGAGCGATCTTGATAATTCATAGCTTGGGGGACAAATACATCTACTCCACCCAACTGGTCAACTAATTGGCGGAAGCCATTAGTAGAAATGCGGATATATCTATCTATGGGAGCATTGTTTAAACTGCGACTAACTACCCGTGCGGCTAAAACTGGACCCCCCTTAGCATTAGCTTCAGATACTTGAGTTAAGCCCTGTTCCGGGATAGCGATCATCGTCCCCCTGGGAATTGACAGCACACGAATAGATTTGTCACTGGGATTTAGCCGCACCAACATCATGGTATCGCTTTTACCAGCAAAACTTTCCGGTGAACCGTCTACAGTCCCGACAATTGGTTCAATGCCCATAATTAAAATATTCATGGGTCTTGATAGTTTATACTGAGAAAGCTGAGTCCATAAACCTCCGGGTATTTTGACTTGATTCTGTTGATAAGAACCAAATTCATCATCTTTCGTCTGGTCTAGATTACTCCATAGAGGAGTCCATAGCGCCAAACTGGATGCTAATAAACCAGATACAGTTATACCTAGAACAACAGTTAATACCCACAATAACCAGCGGGGAATTGATAAACCCAATCGCTCATAGAGTTCCTTGGGAAGATCAGCCACTGATGCCACCAGGTCACCAGAAGAGTAAACTGATTCCGGAGGTTTCACCAGGGGGGTTGACACTGGTACTTGTTGAATTATGGTCTGATTTTCAGACTTTTGAACTGGTGGCTGTTTTACCTGCTGCTCTGGTGCTGTTACCTGTTGAGGTATGACCTGATTTTCTAACCATTGAATTTGTTTAATCACAATTTTCTCCCCACTCAACCAATCCTTAAAGGTATGTTAATACAAGCTACAAATATTGCGACCGCAAAATTTCACAGTGCAAATTTTGGATTTTAGAAAAGCATCAGCCAAACTTTGTTGGGTTTTGCTGTCCTCACAATTTTAATCTGTGATAATTACAACATACTTAACTAACCAAAATCATCAGTCAAGATCATCCAAAATTCAAAATTAAATGGATGTAAACTTGTATTGTTCTGCATTGGGTATGCTTTCCAGTATGAATAATTTATTTTTTCCTGTGATTTTAGCGGGTGGTAAAGGTGAACGTTTTTGGCCTTTGAGTAGACTGGATAGACCTAAACAATTTTTAAGTCTTGATGGTAGCTCTAAAAGCTTACTACAAGCAACCGCTGATCGATTGTTACCATTGGCTAACGGTTGGCAAAACTTGTGGGTAATTACCTCTAGTGCCATTGCCCAAGGAGTCAGAGAACAACTTCCTGATTTACTAGAATCAAATTTACTCATTGAATCCGTAGGACGAGATACCGCCGCCGCTGTTGCTTGGGCAAGTTTAGAAATTAACAAGCGTTACGGAGAAAACGCTATGATTGGTTTTTTTCCGGCTGACCACTGGATTGCTGACCCAGAGGTATTTTTAGCTACAATACGCGCTGCTACTGAGTTAGCAAAAAGTACCCCGGCCATAGTGACCTTGGGGATCAAACCTAATTTTCCATCAACTGGCTATGGTTATATTGAGCAAGGTGAGAAATTATGTAACTTTAACAACTTGCCAGCTTATCATGTTCACCGTTTTACTGAAAAGCCCGACCGGGAAACGGCCGCAACTTTTTTGTCTACGGGACGGTTTAGCTGGAATAGTGGTATGTTTGTTTTTCAAGCTGGTGTTGTTTTAGCAGAATTACGCACTCATGCACCAGAAATTATCCAACCTTTAGAACAATATGGCCCTGATATTTATCCCCAGTTACCTAAAAAAAGTATAGATTACGCGCTGATGGAAAAAACTAGTTTAGCTTATGTTTTACCTGTGTCATTTGGTTGGGATGATCTAGGTGATTGGAATGCTATTGAACGTTTGTTAAAACAAGAGGATAATCCTAATGTAGAACTTGCTACTCATGTTGGCTTAGATACTCAAGGAGCAATTATTTATGCCTCCAATACTGATGATGTAATTGTTACTATCGGTTTAGAAGATGTTGTCATTGTCCGCGATCGCAATGTTACTCTAGTAGTGAAAAAGGATCGTACTCAGGAAATTAAGCAAATCCTAAAAACTCTACAAAACGATGGTCGTTTTACGGACTTATTATAGGATTTAAAGCCTTGGTAGATAGCTCAAACTGTTATTACTCATTATAACTTATAGATTGTATTCTGTGAAATAACAGATTTGAGTCTTTTTTTTGGTATTGCATAATAGTGGTATCAATTATTCTTATCTTGCCCATATTTTCCACTAATATGCAAAGGGGCAAAATTTTTTTGATAAAAAGTTAGCAGAAATTAATAGAAACTAATAGAAACTAATCCCATCAGGACTTTACAACTATACGTAAGTGTAGTTATTATATTAGTCTATAGTCTCGTTACCATATTTTGTGGTAACGAGAAGACGAGAAGGGGATCTGCAAGAAACAGGAGACATCATACCAATACCCTTTCTTTTGTCCACAATGTTTTTGTGTAGGAGGTATTTTTTGAGGATTTTTCCAGTCTGGTTCGTCACCCTCTCCTGGACAAGAAGCTAAAAAATTAGAGTATTCTAGTGCTAAATTTGGATATTATGTAATTCAATTTCATCAATTAAAACTACTCCAAAACCATCAAGAGGATTTTCTAAACCAGGGTTAGCAATAGCTAATCTTCTTGCTAAATCTCCCACCATTGCTAACAAACATTTTTCCCCGTCTGATAATTGATTAACTATTAATTCTTCTCCATCTTTTTGTAATGTCATTCTTAAAGGAGAACGACGGACACGCAATTTATTAAAATTGGGAATTAAGGAAGAAATAGCTTGTCTTACTGCTTCTAATTGTTTATCTTGATAATTAGGACTATTTTCTAGACGTAATTCATTTTCTAAATCTTCCTGTTTTCTAAACCATTCAAAGAAGATTCTAAAGTCACTTTCCGTACCGCTAATTGCATTTTCATAAGTATCTATTTGTTCAAATGAATGTTGTTTTTTTATCTCTAATGGAATATCAAGAACCGCACGATTAGTTAAGTAATAAACGATAACAGGGAGATTATATTCTTTAGATAAAGATAATTGATGTTTAATATTTTCAGTAATCTTGTTGATTTCAGATAAATCTGTACTTGTATCTTTAATACGTCCTTTTTTTACTTTAGTCAAAGACCAAGTAAATTTTTGAGGTTGAAAATGAGTTATTATCTCAATCTCATTATGAGTTTCATTTTTGTCATTTTTTATGTCCTCTTCTTTAAAGAATTTACCGGATGAATTTGAGTGTTGAATTGCACTAGAAAAACGTGATAATAGAATAGCTAAACAATCAAGAATACTTGATTTACCTACACCATTAATACCAATAAATACAGTTGTTTTTTTCATCAAAATATATTGTTAAATCACCAATACCGCGAAAGGATTGCATTTTTAGACACTTAACTCTCATAATTTTAAAAACCAAGTTAGCCCAAGTTAATTATATTTTATAATATCTTGGTTAATTAGTAATTAACCAGTGAGGAATCTTAACTTATTTTCACTCTCACAACTATTCATCATATAGGTCAGATAAAAAGCCTGACCTGATGATTTAATTTCTAAGCACAAAGAGTTAAAATCTGCTCAACAACTTCCAAGTTAACATCTTTATTTTCCCCCAAAGCTGTCATTCCATGTTTTTCTAAATTCTGAATAACTGCGGGAATAGTTTCTAAACCCACACCATAATTAGATAAGTGAGTACGCACCCCAACTGATTCAAAGAAATCACGAGTTTTGCTAATTGCTGTATTCACCCGTTCCTCCTCTGAACCACCGACAATATCCCACACTCTATCTGCATATTGTAGAAGTTTTTGCCATTTGCGATCGCGTCTAATTGTTAAGGTACTAGGCAACACAACTGCTAAACTTTGAGCATGATCTAAACCATGCAAAGCTGTCAATTCATGACCTATCATATGAGTAGTCCAATCTTGGGGAACACCAGCAGCAATTAACCCATTTAATGCCATTGTTGCTGACCAAACTAAATTTGCTCGTGTATCATAGTCTGTAGGATTTGCTAAAGTTTTTGGTCCTTCTGAAATCAAAGTTTTTAAAATTGATTCAGCCATACGGTCTTGTAATGGAGCATTTACCGGATAAGTTAAATATTGTTCCATAACATGAGTAAAAGCATCAACAATACCATTACCAATTTGTCTAGGAGGGAGGGAAAAAGTCGTTTCTGGGTCAAGAACTGAAAATTTAGGAAACACCAAAGGACTAGCGAAATATAACTTTTCTTGAGTTTCCCAATTAGTAATAACCGCGTTTGTATTCATTTCCGAACCTGTCGCCGGTAAGGTCAACACCACCCCCATGGGTAAAGCCGCAGTTACAGGCGCACCTTTTGCTAAAATATCCCAAGGGTCGCCTATAAAAGGAACAGCAGCAGCGATAAATTTAGTTCCGTCCGCAACAGAACCACCACCCACCGCTAGGAGAAAATCAATACCTTCTTTGCGTATCAATTCCACCGCTTTCATTAAAGTTTCTAAATGTGGGTTGGGTTCAATACCGCCAAATTCAACGACATTTCTTCCGGCTAATGCTAATTTTACCTGATCATAAACGCCATTAGTTTTAATGCTACCCCCGCCATAGGTAATAAGAATTTTAGCCTCTGGAGGAATTTCTGAACCAATGTTAGCAATTTGACCTTTACCAAACAGGATTTTAACAGGATTATAAAAAACAAAGTTTTCCATGATACTTAGACAAAGGAATGAGATTTGATCTTGAGTATTGTAAGAGTATTGTAATCAGTTTCTTATTTTTTTGCATCTTCAACTACATCCCATTCATCAAAAATAAGATATGCGGTTAATATGGCAGAATTTTTTATAGACATCTACCAAACCAATAAATCATATTTTATATTTTTCTATAACTTATAATTCTTTTAGATATTCAATATCAACCAGAGGTTTTCTTAAATTCACCATTGCGCCAAGTATCAGCAATATCTTTAATAAAACTAGCTAAAGGAATAGCAACCAATAAACCCACCACACCTCCTAATTTTGCTCCTATCAATAAAGAAATTACCACCCATACAGGATTTAAACCAGTTAAATTTCCTAAAATGCGTGGAGCGACAATATTAGAATTAATTTGGTCAATAGCTACACCTATAACTGCAACTTCTAAACCTAAACCAAAGTCTTTTAAGGACACTAATAAACTGACAATACCAATACCAATACCCGTTCCAAAAGGAAATAGAGAAAATAAACCAATTCCTAGCCCAAAAAGTAATGATAAAGGTACACGCAACAATACAAATGCGAGTGTTATAGTCACAGCTAAAATAGCACCTAATGTAGCCTGACCTATGAAGTAATTATTAAAATCTTCCCGTAGTAATTCTCTAACTTTCCTAGTAATATGTGCGGGAAACCAAATATAAATTCCATCCCATAAACCCTCACCATTTAAAACTAGATAAATTGTCAGAACTATGGTTATAAGTAAATTAAATAAATTTCCAATAGTGTCCAAAGCAAAACCTAAAATTTTCCCTGTAAAAGACTGAAGTTGAGCCGATATTTTTCCTAAAAACTCAGCAGCTAACCCACTTAAATTTACTGGTAATTTTTGTGTGGAAGCCCAATTTTGTAAAGCTTCTATTTGTTGAGTTCCAGATTCAATCCAATAGGGAAGAAGATTAGCTAATTCATTCAATTGCTCCAGAATAAGTGGTAATAAAATCACCCCAATAGCACCTAAAATTATAATAGATAATAGCAATACTACTACAACAGCTAAAATACGAGGTACTCCACGTTTTTGCAGAAGTTTAATCGGATAATCTAAAACAAAAGCTAAGAGAATAGCGATAGAAATAATACTAACTAAAGGTTGAAAATAGTTAATAAATTGAATTAATAACCATCCATTAAGAATAATTATAGGAAATGCTAATCCTATATTTAACCATTTCGGTAAATTTGCTAGTTTTTGCTTTGGTTGTAGTTTCATGTAATTTATTAATAATCTTTCTCGAAAATCTCTTAGATCTTAAAAATTTTCATTTTCAAAGCTTTTTATCACCTGAACTATGTAGCCTCCACTATCATTTTATAGCGTTTTAATAAAATCTAACATGATTTTTTGAGGTAAAGTTGCTAAAGGTCTCACTTCTCCTGCTTTTTGAGAAAAATATTCCCCTTGCTGGATATCTTCTGCTGTTAACAAATCTAAATCCCAACCTTCAGAAAGTACCAATTGATTTAATGGTACTAACAATGGTGCTTGAAAGACATAACGAACAGCTTTTTGATCACTATAAATTCCGAATTGAGAAAAAGTAGTTAATTCATAACCAATTTCTTCCATAACTTCCCGTTGAACGGCTATTTCTGGAGTTTCTCCAGATTCGATATGTCCACCAAATAAAGCCCAACATCCCGGAGCTATAATATTAGGAATATTATCCCGTAATTGCATTAAAAACCTATTCTCTCGATAGAGAATAGCCACGGCTACATTAATTAATTGACCATTCATAAATTACTTTTCCTCTAAATAAATTTCTCCGTATTCTTGACCGTCTAAAGGAATACTTTTGTACCGAACATTACCTTTTAATATTACCTGTTCTCCAATTCCCAGGTTTCTCTGATTAGTAATTACCCATATTTTACCAGTTGAATCATTAATTTGATATGCTTTCTTTTTGATTAAAGGAGCGGTTTTTTCTACTGTACCTTGAATATAAATTGTAGTATCCTGGTTTTTTTTGCTGATCTTCTGAATTGGAATCACCTTGACACCAATCTTAAAATTTTCCAGATTTATACCAGAATTAGGTTTATTATTGCAAGCATAAAGTCCTGTAACCAGAGAACAACATAGTCCCAGGTAAAATAATCGCCAAGTAGAAATTTTTTGTTGTTTCATAATAGCTATAGTTCCATTTTGTCTGACGAATTTCCCTAAGTAGTAAATAGTAAAAATAAACCGTCAACATTGGTTCTAAAACAAAAACGCTCTCTATTATTCACCACCTGAGAAAAACACTGGTAAAATAAACGCTGCAAGAATTCCTCCTAAAACAATCACCTCAATTATTTTCAATAATAAACTACTTTCCATGAATTGATTAATTTCTTCTTGAATATGATCATAAAAATTAATCAACCAACGACGCAGACGACTATACCAATTAACCGGACTATCTTCCGCGCGGGATTTCCATGATATTATTGACAGTAATAATGGCACACCACCAACTTTAGCCGACATCAAAACATGAATTGCTAAACAACAAATCATGATTAACCAAGCTATTAAATGAAGAGAATACCAAACATGATCAAATTCTCCTGTGGGTAGCCATTCTTCCTGCATCATTCTACCAGATACTACTGCTAAAACCGCAGCGAGTAACATTTTAGTATTTGCTAAACGTTGTAGACTTACCCACCAAATTGGTTTACCAAATTGAGTTAGATTTTGGATAGAATCTGGTTGTAATAATCGTCTTTTACCAGCATGAAAACTATAAAGGGCGAAAAATGGCAGTAAAATCAGGAAAAATAGTGCTAATGTGCCGTGAATATCCTGGATAGGATTAATTTTAGGAATGGGGATAGATCCAAATCTTTTGTCAAAAGTGTTGTAAATTAGAAATCCGCTGATAATTGCACCAATTACTAAAATTCCGCTGATACCATGCAGGATTCGTAATATTAAAGGTTGATAGGGTGTTGAACGGTTCATAAGCTGATATGGTAGGTTGTGAAGATAGATAATTTTGCTTTAGATATGAACAGGCAAAACCTATATTATCATTTCTCAAGGCTCAAATACAATGAATATCAAAAGTCCTCTCCGTTATCCTGGTGGTAAATCAAAAGCAATCAAGCAAATATCTGAATATTTACCACAAAAGTTTTCCCAATTCCGAGAACCCTTTGTTGGTGGTGGTTCTGTATTTATTTACCTTAAACAAAAATATCCTGATTTAAAGATTGCAATTAATGATTTAAACCCGGAATTATGGCGATTTTGGCATTTTGCACAATCTGATTTATCGAAATTAGTTACTGAAGTTCGTCAAATCAAAGAAAATTACCAAGACGGAAAATTACTCTTTGCAAAATTAGCCCGTGTAGATGTTAACACATTATCAGATTTAGAAAGAGCAACGCGCTTTTTTGTTCTCAATAGAATTACATTTTCAGGAACTATAGAATCAGGAGGATTTTCCTTAGAATCTTTTCACAAAAGATTTACCAATTCATCAATAGATAGACTGGAAAACTTGGCCAGTATATTAACACCAGATATCAAAATCACCAATTTAGATTATAGTCATCTAATCAATGAACCAGGAAAAGATGTATTTATATTTTTAGATCCGCCCTATTTTCAAGCAGAGAAATCTAAATTATATGGTAAAAAAGGAGATTTACATACAGGATTTGATCATCAAATATTTGCTGCAAATTTAAAAAATTCTCCCCACAAATGGTTAATTACCTATGATAATTGTCCAGAAATCAGAAAAAACTTTAAATGGGCAAATATCATTGAATGGGAACTACAATATGGCATGAATAACTATAAACAAAAAAAAGCCGAAAAAGGCCAAGAACTATTTATCAGTAACTATGAAATTAACCAAAACTAAAAAAAATCTCAACTTATTGCTTAAACCTCATCTTTGCGCTCTTTCTCTGCGTCTTTGCGTCTCTGCGTGCAACAAAAAGCCATTTTTCGGTAAAATTACATCCAACATCATCAAAAACCCGAGCCATGGATTTTACTATTTGGTCTAACTTACTCAAACAATTATTAGAAGGTCAATCATTATCCCGCACCCAAGCAGCAGAATTAATGCAAGGGTGGATAAATGAAGCTATTCCCCCAGAATTATCCGGGGCTATTTTAATGGCTTTAAATTTTAAAGGTGTTTGTGCTGAAGAATTAACAGGAATGGCAGAGGTTTTAAAATCTCTATCTTCCGTAGCTATAAACAAAAGCGAAAATACCCGATTTCTGCCATTAATTGATACTTGTGGGACTGGTGGTGACGGTGCTTCTACATTTAATATTTCCACCGCTGTGGCTTTTGTGGTCGCTGCTGCTGGTGTACGGGTGGCTAAACATGGTAGTCGTTCTGCCTCTAGTCTCACGGGAAGCGCTGATGTTTTAGAAGCATTGGGTGTAAATTTGACTGCTACCAGTGAAAAAGTCCAAGCAGCAGTCCAAGAGGTCGGAATTACCTTTTTATTTGCACAGGGGTGGCATCCAGCACTTAAAGCCGTTGCTCCATTACGGAGGAATCTCAAGGTAAGAACGGTATTTAATTTACTTGGACCTTTAGTAAATCCCCTGAATCCTACTGGTCAGGTGATTGGTGTGTTTGATCCGAAACTGATAGCTACTATGGCTGAAGCCTTGCATTTCTTGGGGACACAAACGGCCATTGTTTTACATGGTAGAGAAAAATTAGACGAAGCTGGTTTAAGTGATATCACTGATTTGGCGATTTTAAAAGATGGTCAAGTATCCTTAACTACTATTAATCCCCAGGAGGTAAATGTCACACCCGCTGCTATTAACGCTGTTAAAGGTGGTAACGTACAAGAAAATGCTGTGATTCTCAAAGAAGTTTTGCAGGGAAAAGGGACACAA